>NZ_JAELUD010000054.1:0-30269 GCF_016429185.1 Aquitalea sp. ASV11 | reverse complement strand
GGATACCATCGTGGCCGGCAATATCGGCCTGGCGGTACTGGAAGCCCTGCTGGAACGCGAACAATCCGGCAAGCAGCCGGACGTGTGGGTGCTGGAGCTGTCCAGCTTCCAGCTGGAAACCACATACAGCCTCGCGGCCGATGCCGCCACGGTGCTGAATATTTCCGAAGACCATCTGGACCGCTACAACGACCTGCTGGACTACGCCCACGCCAAGACGGCCGTGTTCAATGGCCAGGGCGTACAGGTGCTGAACCGTGACGACATCCTGGCCCCGGCCATGGTGCGCCCCGGCCATGTGGTCAAGTGGTTCTCGCTCAAGCAGCCGGTGGAATACAGCCTCACCCAGCAGGATGGCCAATACTGGCTGAGCGCGCAGGGCGAGGCCGTGTTGCCGCAAGCCAGCCTGCAACTGCAAGGCCTGCACAATGCCGCCAATGCACTGGCCGCGCTGGCCTTGTGCGACAGCATCGGGCTGGACCGCACTGCCCTGCTGCAAGGCTTGCAAAGCTTTGAGGGCCTGGCCCACCGCGTGGAGCTGGTGGACGAATTTGACGGCATCGCCTGGATTGACGATTCGAAAGGCACCAATGTCGGCGCCACCGAGGCCGCCCTCAATGGCATGACCCGCAAGGTAGTGCTGATTGCCGGTGGCGATGGCAAGGGGCAGGATTTCAGCCCGCTGGCACCGGCTTGCCAGCGTATTGCCCGCGCCGTATTGCTGATTGGCCGCGATGCTGGCCGTATCCGCGCCGCACTGGCCGACAGCGGCGTTGCACTGCACGATTACGCCACGCTGGAAGAAGCGACCCGCGCCGCAGCTGAACTGGCTCAGCCGGGTGATGTGGTGCTGCTGTCGCCCGCCTGCGCCAGCCTGGACATGTTCCGCAACTACGCCCATCGCGCCCAGGTGTTTATCGACACCGTGGCACAGATCAAGGCCGCGACCGGAAAGGGGCAGCCATGATCGTGCACTCGGCGCGCCGCTACACCGCCATCAAACCGTTTGACGAGGCATTGGCCTGGGCCCTTGCCCTGCTGCTGTCCATCAGCCTGGTGATGGTGTATTCGGCGTCGATTGCCTATGCCGAGGCCGATGCTGCCACGCAAAACCGGTACTTCTACCTGATCCGCCACATCATTTTCATGGTGATCGGCCTTTCCGCATCCTACGTGATGTTCCAGGTCCCTACCCGTATCTGGCAGAAGTACGCCGGCAAGTTGTTCCTGCTGGGCATCGTGCTGCTGGTGCTGGTGCTGATTCCCGGTATCGGCCGGGTGGTGAACGGTTCGCGCCGCTGGATCAACCTGTTCGTGCTCAACCTGCAGCCGTCCGAAATCATGAAGTTTGCCACGGTGATTTACGCCGCTGATTACACCGTGCGCAAAACCCACAAGCTGCACAGCCTGAAAGAAGGCTTTGCGCCGATGTTTGCCGCCATGGTGATGGTGGCCTTCCTGTTGCTGCGCGAGCCGGACTTCGGTGCCTTGATGGTGGTGATGTCCATTGCCATGGGCGTGCTGTTCCTCGGCGGCATCAATATGCGCATTTTCTCGGGCCTCGCGGTGATGGCGGCGGTGGCCATCGTGCTGCTGATCATCTCCTCGCCATACCGGCTCAAGCGGGTACTGGGTTTCATGGACCCGTGGGACGACCCGTATGGCAAGGGCTACCAGCTGTCGCACTCGCTGATCGCCATTGGCCGGGGTGAGTGGTATGGCGTGGGACTGGGCTCCAGCATTGAAAAGCTGTTCTACCTGCCCGAGGCCCATACCGACTTCATCATGGCGGTGATTTCGGAAGAGTTCGGCTTTGTCGGCATCTGCGTGGTGATCGGCCTGTATGCCTGGGTGGTGCGGCGTGCGTTTCACATCGGCGTGGAATCGAAAAAACTGGAACGGTTCTTCCAGGCGCTGGTGGCGCAGGGCATGGGCATCTGGCTGGGGATTCAGGTGTTTTTCAACATCGGCGTGAACATGGGCTTGCTGCCCACCAAGGGCCTGACCCTGCCGCTGATGTCGTTTGGTGGTTCGGCCATGCTGATGAACCTCATCGCCATGGCCGTGCTGCTGCGGGTTGATTATGAAAACCGCCGCATCATGCGTGGTTACAAGGTGTAGCCGCGCAGGACAAGCGCCGACAGGCGCGTGAGGGCGCAAGCCCGGTGGCAGCGGTTTCTGCGAGGCCAAAGGCCGAAGCTAAAACCCGAGAGTAGGGCGGCTACAAGGTGTAGCCGCGCAGGACGAAGCAAAAATCAGCGCATCATGCGCGGTTACAAGGTTTGATGAAGATGACGAACAGAACGGTCATGGTAATGGCAGCAGGTACGGGCGGACACATTGTCCCCGGCCTTGCCGTGGCCAAAGCGCTGCAAGCGCGCGGCTGGAAAGTGGTGTGGCTGGGTACCGAGCGTGGCATGGAAAACAAGCTGGTACCGCCCACCGGCATCCCGCTGGAGCGGCTGGCGTTTCATGGCGTGCGCGGCAAGGGCCTGGTCGGCTCGCTCAAGGGCGTGCTGCAGCTGTGCGGTGCGTTCGTCCGTTCGGCGCAGCTGTTGCTGCGTCATCGCCCGGATGTGGTATTGGGCATGGGCGGCTATGTCTGCCTGCCCGGTGGCGTGATGAGCGGCCTGCTGTGGAAGCCGCTGGTACTGGTAAATGCCGATGCCAGCCTGCTGTTGAGCAACAAGGCCTTGCTGCCGTTTGCCCGCAAGCTGGTGTGTGGTTTTGACGGCAGCGCAGCCAAGAGCGGAGCCAAGGCGCTGGTAACGGGTAACCCGGTACGGCAGGAGATCGAAGCCTTGCCGGCTCCGGCACAGCGTATGGCCGGACGCAGCGGCCCGCTACGGGTGCTGGTAGTGGGTGGCAGCCTGGGTGCGCGGGTGTTGAATCAGACCCTGCCGCAGGCGCTGGCACTGCTGCCAGAGGACAAGCGGCCGCAGCTGACCCATCAGACCGGGGAGGCGAACTTTGCCGAGGTGCAGGCCGCCTATCGTGCCGCCGGGCTGGAACAGGATGTGACGCTGTTGCCGTTTATCGATGACATGCCCAGCCGCCTGGCCGACTGTGACCTGATCATCTGCCGCGCCGGTGCCATTACGGTAAGCGAGCTGTGCGCAGCAGGCGTGGCCAGTATTCTGGTGCCGCTGGTGGTGTCCACCACGGCGCACCAGCGCGACAACGCCAAGTGGATGGCAGCGGCGGGTGCGGCCATTCATTTGCCGCAGCAGGAAATGACAGCACAAAAGCTGGCAGACGTTCTGGCTGGTCTTGACCGGCCCCGTCTGCTGGAACTTGCCAGTCAGGCACGCGCATTGGCCAGACCGGGGGCAGCCGCCCGGGTGGCCGATGTGTGTGAAGCACTGGCAGACGAACAGTAATACGGCAGTACAACTGCCGGAAGCAACGAGAAAGAACATGAAACACAGGGTCAAACACATTCACTTCGTCGGCATCGGTGGTGTCGGCATGTGCGGCATCGCCGAGGTTCTGCTGAACCTGGGCTACACCGTGTCCGGTTCGGACATGGCCGATGGTGCTGCCACCCAGCGCCTGGCAAGCCAGGGCGCACGCGTGTTCTTTGGCCATGATGCAACCTATATGGAAGGTGCCGACGTGGTGGTGACCTCCACCGCAGTGAAGGCAGACAACCCGGAAGTCCTGCGCGCCCGCGAGCGCCGCATCCCGGTGATTCCGCGCGCCATGATGCTGGCCGAGCTGATGCGCTTCAAGCAAGGCATTGCCATTGCCGGCACCCACGGCAAAACCACCACCACCAGCCTGACGGCATCGGTGCTAGCGGCAGCCGGGCTGGACCCGACTTTCGTGATCGGCGGCAAGCTGACCGCAGCAGGCACCAATGCCAAGCTGGGTTCCGGCGAGTTCCTGGTGGCGGAGGCCGACGAATCGGACGCGTCCTTCCTGCACCTCACTCCAGTGATGGCCGTGGTCACCAATATCGACGCCGACCACATGGATACCTACGACCACAGCTTCGACAAGCTCAAACAGGCTTTTGTCGACTTCCTGCACCGCCTGCCCTTCTATGGCCGTGCCGTGCTGTGCGTGGATGACCCGAACGTGCGTGAAATCCGCAGCCGCATCACCAAGCCGGTCACCACTTACGGCCTGGACGATTCGGCCGACATCTATGCCGACAACGTGGTTGCGGCCGGTGGCCAGATGCATTTTGACGTGGTGGTCAACAACGGCAGCCAGCAACGCTTCCCGGTTGTGCTCAACCTGCCGGGCCGCCACAACGTGCTGAATGCCTTGTCGGCCATTGCCATCGGGCTGGAATGCGGTGCGGATATTCCGTCCATCCAGCGTGGTCTGGCCGAGTTTGCCGGCGTGGGCCGTCGCTTCCAGCGTTATGGCGAAGTGGCCCTGCCTGCTGGTGGCAGCTTCACCCTGGTGGACGACTACGGCCACCACCCGGTGGAAATGGCCGCCACGCTGTCCGCAGTTCGCGGTGCCTTCCCGGACAAGCGGCTGGTGCTGGCTTTCCAGCCGCACCGTTACAGCCGTACCCGCGATCTGTTTGAAGATTTTGTCAAAGTGCTGAACGGCGTGGATGCGCTGCTGCTGTCCGAAGTCTATGCCGCCGGTGAAGCGCCCATCGTGGCCGCCGATGGCCGTGCACTGGCCCGCGCGGTGCGTGTGTCGGGCAAGGTGGAGCCGCTGTTTGTCGAGCAGATTGCCGACATGCCGCGCACCATCATGGATATTGCCCGCGATGGCGATGTGGTGATCACCATGGGTGCCGGTTCCATCGGCGCAGTGCCGGGCAAGCTGGTGGCCGGCAAGCTGTAAGCGGCAGGCGAATTTTGGCGGGAGGGGACAGGCCCTCCCAGTAAGGAAGAGAAATGAAGCAGTACGGCAAAGTGGCAGTGATGATGGGTGGCAGCTCCGCCGAGCGTGAAATCTCGCTGATGAGCGGCAACGGCGTATTGAACGCGCTGCGTTCGCGCGGCGTGGACGCCCATGCCTTTGACCCGGCCGAAAAACCGCTGGCAGCGCTGAAAGAAGAAGGCTTCGAGCGAGTGTTCATCATCCTGCACGGCCCGTTTGGCGAAGACGGCACCTTGCAAGGTGCACTGGAAACGCTGGGTATTCCGTATACCGGCTGCGGCGTGATGGCTTCGGCCATCTGCATGGACAAATGGCGTACCAAGCTGTTGTGGCGTGGTGCCGGCCTGCCGATTCCGGAGTTCGAACTGCTGGACGAAAACAGCGACTTTGCCGCCGTGGAAGCACGACTGGGCCTGCCGCTGTTCGTGAAGCCGGCGACCGAAGGCTCCAGCATTGGCGTGACCAAGGTAAAACAGCCGGGCGAACTGAAAGCAGCGTTTGAGGAAGCCCGCAAGTACGACCCGCTGGTGCTGGCCGAGCGTTTTGTCGGTGGTGGCGAATACACCTGTGCCGTGATTGACGGCCAGGCCTATCCCACCATCAAGATCGAACCGGCCACCGAGTATTACGACTACCAGGCCAAGTATTTCCGCGACGACACGGTATACCGCTGTCCGTCCGGCCTGAGTGAAGAAGTGGAACAGCGCGCCCGCGCACTGTGCCTGCAAGCCTTCCAGGTACTGGGCGGTCAGGGCTGGGGCCGGGTGGATTTCCTGATGGATGAAGCAGGTGGCATTTACCTGCTGGAAGTGAACACCAATCCGGGCATGACCAGCCACAGCCTGGTGCCGATGGCCGCGCGCGCCCAGGGCATCAGCTATGAGGACCTGTGCCTGAACGTGCTGGATATGGTGCATGTGGGATAACCATCAGCTGCTGAAAGGCCTGGCCAATTTCCTGCTGGGTGCCTCGCTGCTGATGCTGTTGTATGCAGGTGGATTCTGGGTGACACACGCACCGGTGTTTCCGGTGAAGAAAATCCAGATCCAGGGACAGATGAAAAGAGTGACGCCGGAACAGCTGCGCTTCATTGCCGAGCACGAGCTGACGGGTACTTTCTTCACGCTGGACATCGACAAGACCCGGGCGGCGTTTGGCAAGCTGCCCTGGGTGCGGGACGCACAGGTGCGCCGGCGTTGGCCGGATGCACTGGAAATTGCAGTGGAAGAACATGTGGCGCAGGCGCGCTGGGGCGAAAACGGGCTGGTGGACAGCCACGGCGACCGCTTCGACGCCGCCAGCGACCAGCAACTGCCGGTGTTTCATGGCCCGGCAGGGGCAGAAAAGGACATGACAGCCATGCTGGCGCGTTTGCGTCAGGGACTGAAACCGACGGGGCTGGCCCCGCAGGAAATCTGGCTGTCACCGCGTCGGGCCTGGCAAGTGGACCTGGATAACGGTATCAAGCTGGACCTGGGCCGGGGCGATGTGGATTTGCGGGTGGAGCGATTCGCCCTGTACTGGAAAAACGAACTGGCAGCGCTGCCGTACCACATCGATTACGTGGACATGCGCTACCCCAATGGATTTGCCGTGCGGATGCCTGATTACAAGGCGCCGCCGGCACAAGTGAAAAAGTAATACCTAGCTGGAGCGACAGGTGAGCAAACCTAAGGAAAGCAAGAACATGCTGGTCGGCCTGGACATCGGTACGTCCAAGATCGTGGCGATTGTCGCGGAGGTCCTGGATGACGGCCAGCTCAACATCATCGGCATGGGCCAGACCCCGTCACGTGGTCTGAAGCGCGGCATGGTGGTGAATATCGAATCCACCGTGCAGGCCATCCAGCGTGCACTGGAGGAGGCCGAACTGATGGCCGACTGCAAGATTCACGAGGTGTTTGCCGGGATTGCCGGTTCGCACATCAAGAGCATCAACTCGCACGGCATGGTGGCCATCAAGGACCGCGAAGTCACCCAGATGGACATCGACCGCGTCATTGAAACCGCACGCGCCGTCACCATCCCGCCAGACCACCAGGTGCTGCACATCCTCACCCAGGAATACAGCATCGACGGCCAGGAAGGCGTGCGCGAACCGCTGGGCATGAGCGGTGTGCGCCTGGAAGCCAAGGTACACATCGTCAGCGGCGCGGTGTCTGCTGCGCAAAATGTCACCAAATGCGTGCGTCGCTGCGGTCTGGAAGTGTCCGACCTGGTGCTGCAACCGATGGCCTCGGCCATTGCCGTGCTGTCGGAAGACGAAAAAGACCTGGGCGTATGCCTAATCGACATCGGTGGCGGCACCACCGACATCGCCGTGTATGCCAACGGCGCCATCCGTCATACCGCGGTGATTCCGATTGCCGGTGACCAGATCACCAACGACATCGCCATGGCGCTGCGCACCCCTACCAAGGAAGCGGAAGACATCAAGATCCAGCATGCCGTGGCACTGGTGAGCATGGCCGATCCGGGCCAGATGATCGAAGTGCCGGGTGTGGGCGAGCGCGGGCCGCGCCAGATGTCGCGCGCCACGCTGGCCGAAGTGGTGGAACCACGGGTGGAAGAGCTGTTCCAGCTGGTACAGCAGGAACTGCGCCGCAGCGGCTTCGAGGACCTGCTGTCCTCCGGCATCGTGCTGACCGGCGGTGCCAGCCTGATGCCGGGCATGGTGGAACTGGCAGAAGAAGTGTTCCACATGCCGGTACGCGTGGGCGTGCCCAAGTATGTGGGCGGCCTGGCCGAGGTGGTGAAGACGCCACGCTTCTCGACCGGTGTCGGCCTGTTGTTGTACGGCAAGGACCAGATCCAGACCCATAGCGGACCCAAAGTGGAAAGCGCGGGTGTGGGCCAGCTGTTTGGCCGCATGAAGGCCTGGTTCGCCGGTAATTTCTAAGCAACGGCGGCCGGGTGGCCGCTGCTGTGATTTTTGTTTTTCGGGCAGCAGTAAATAGTGGAATGCAAGCTCATCTTAAACTTGAGGAGAGGCAAATGAGCGGAATGGTTTTTGAAGTAATGCAAGAGACCGCCAACGCGGCTGTGATCAAAGTGATCGGTGTAGGTGGCGGCGGTTGCAATGCCATCGACAACATGATCAGCAGCCATGTGCATGGTGTCGAATTCATCTGCGCCAATACCGACGCGCAATCCCTGCAGCGCAACAAGTCGCCGCAGAAACTGCAACTGGGCAACAACCTGACCCGTGGTCTGGGTGCAGGTGCCAACCCGGAAGTGGGCCGCAGCGCCGCGCTGGAAGACCGCGAACGCATTGCCGATGCCCTGCGTGGTGCCAACATGGTGTTCGTGACTGCCGGCATGGGTGGTGGTACCGGTACCGGTGCTGCCCCGGTGGTGGCTGAAGTGGCCAAGGAACTGGGCATCCTGACCGTAGGTGTGGTCACCCGCCCGTTCGAACACGAAGGCAAGCGCCTGAAAGTGGCCCAGAGCGGTATCGAAGACCTGAAAAAGCATGTTGACTCGCTGATCGTCATCCCCAACGAAAAGTTGATGGAAGTACTGGGCGACGACGTCACCATGCGTGAAGCCTTCCGTGCCGCCGACGACGTGCTCAAGGGCGCGGTAGCCGGTATCGCCGAAGTGATTACCTGCCCCGGCCTGATCAACGTCGACTTTGCCGACGTACGCACCGTGATGGGTGAAATGGGCCTGGCGATGATGGGTTCTGCCTACGCCTCCGGCATCGACCGTGCCCGCGTGGCCGCCGAGCAAGCCGTGGCCAGCCCGCTGCTGGACAACATCACCCTGGAAGGCGCACGTGGCGTGCTGGTGAACATTTCCACCGCACCGGGCTGCCTGAAGATGAGCGAATACCGCGAAATCATGGGCATCATCCGTCAGTACGCCGACGAAGATGCACAGATCAAGTTCGGTACCGCCGAAGTGGAGGAAATGCCGGAAGACACCATCCGTGTCACCCTGATTGCCACCGGCCTGGGCCAGCAAAAGCCGGTACGCGAAGAGCGTCCGGAGTACATCAAGATCGTCAAGACCGGCACCGACGACCGTGCGGTGGAAGTCATCAACTACGACGATTTCGATACCCCGGCCATCATGCGTCAGGGCCGTCGCCGCGCCGCGCCGTCCACCGACTTCTCCAACCCGGAAGTGAGCGACAGCTATGACATTCCGGCCTTCCTGCGCAAGCAGGCAGATTAAGAAAGGTCTGCCAGGATAAATAGTTAAATACTATTAACGTGTGACGAGCAATCAATAAAGCATGGCGAAAGCCTGTGCTAGAATCGGGTTTTCCCGATTGCCTGAGAGCTTCACATGATATTCCAGCGCACGCTAAAACAAGCGATCAGCGCCACAGGTGTCGGCTTGCATTCTGGCGAGCGGGTGAAACTCACCCTGCTGCCGGCAGCGCCCGACACCGGCATCGTCTTTCGCCGAACCGACTTGCCCGAGCCGGTGGATGTGAAAGTCGAGCCTGCGCTCGTCAACGACACGCGCCTCTCCTCCACGCTGGTGACAGACACCGGCGTGCGTGTCGGCACGATCGAGCATTTGATGTCAGCCTTTGCCGGCTTTGGCATCGACAACCTTGTAGTCGAGGTGACGGCGGCGGAAATCCCCATCATGGATGGCTCCGCCGCCCCCTTCATTTACCTGCTGCAAAGTGCTGGTGTGGTCGAGCAGTCCGTGCCCAAACGCTTCATCCGGGTGAAACAGCCGGTGGAAATCGTCGAAGGCGACAAATGGGTCAGGCTGGACCCGATGGACGGTTTCAAGATCACCCTGTCCATCGAATTCAATCACCCGGCTTTCAATCTGGCACCGCAAAAAGTCGAAATCGACTTTGCCAGCAGCTCTTATCTGGATGAAATCAGCCGCGCCCGCACCTTCGGCTTCATGCATGAAGTGGAATACATGCGCCAGCATGGACTGGGCTTGGGCGGCAGCCTGGATAACGCCATCGTCATTGATGACGAATACGTGCTCAATCCGGAAGGCCTGCGCTTCCCCGATGAATTCGTGCGTCACAAGATTCTGGACGCCATCGGCGACCTCTACATTGTTGGCCACCCGCTGATTGCCGCCTTCTCCGGCCATAAATCCGGCCATGCGATGAACAACAAGCTGCTGCGCAAACTGCTGGAAACCCCGGATGCCTGGGAATACGCCAGCTTTGTCGACCCGCTGGACGCGCCGTCCAGCTTCCATCGTCTGCCCGAGGCGGTGTAAGCATGCTGTGGTGGCGGCTGTGGGCGATTGTCATCATCCTGGCGTTTGGCTGGGCGGCCATCTGCTATGCCCTCACCCGCAACCCGCGCTACCTCCAGCTCAGCCTGCGGCTGTGCAAATGGACGGGCGGTCTGGGGCTGTTGCTCTCCCTCTTCTGGCTGATTGGCAAATTGATCCGATAGCCGCACACTGCCATCCATTCAAACTCAGATGGCAGTCAGTGCTGCCGCTTGCTGGAGGTTTTGATGTCCGGACTGACTCATTTCGACGCCAGTGGCCAGGCCCACATGGTGGATGTGGGTGACAAAGAGGTCACCCGTCGCCGTGCGGTGGCGCAGGGCAGTATCCGCATGCTGCCTGCTACCCTGGCCCTGATCCGCGATGGCAATCATAAAAAGGGCGACGTGCTGGGCATTGCCCGCATCGCCGCCATCATGGCTTCCAAGCGAACGGCCGACCTGATTCCGCTCTGTCACCCCATCGCGCTCACCCGCGTGGCTGTTGAATTTGCGCTGGACGAAGCCGCCAGCAGTGTCGGTATTACCGTGACTGCCGAGTGCAGCGGTCAGACCGGTGTGGAAATGGAAGCCCTTACCGCAGCAAGCGTCGGCCTGCTCACCATTTACGACATGTGCAAGGCGGTGGACCGTGGCATGGTGATATCTGCCGTGCAGTTGCAGGAAAAAGAAGGTGGCAAGAGCGGGCACTGGAAGGCAGGTGCTTGAGCCACCGGCATGCTCCGCCATGCCGTGTAGCGACTTATTGCAATGATGGGCAGTCCAGGTCGCCTTCCTTGCATTGCAGCAGTTTTTGCAGCTCCTTGATGCGGCTCTCCGTTTTGCCGGTCAGGCACTGTAGCCAAATGGTGGGGAAAATACTGCCACCACTGACCTGGGCGGTTTCAAAGCGGCAGGCGGCATCCCGGTAGCCTATCCAGGCACGCTGGGCAACAGTCAGCCGTTGCTGGTCGTCGGCAGCCAGGCGCTGGCGGTACTGTTGGTAGAGGCTGTTCAGCTGCTTATCTGCCAGGTCATGCGCCTTGGCCGCGCAGACATTCATGTCCGTCTGCGTCATGGCATTCTGGCAGCTGTCGCTGGCAGCCAGCGCCATGCTGCTGCACAGCCCTGCCAGCAGCAGGCCGGTCAGACCGTATTTCATTGATGTTCCCTTTGTATCGCCCGGTTTCAGTCATGCAGCTCGGTCAGTTTTACCTGCTCCGGCCGCGCTTCGCGGCTGATCAACACCACTGCTGCCAGAATCAGCCCGCCACCCAGCACCTGACTCCAGCCCAGCGGTTCGCCCAGTAACAGCCATGCCAGCAGGATGGTGACCACCGGTTCGGCGGTGGAAATCAGCGAGGCCTGGGTGGCACCGGTTTTGGCCAGCCCGGACAGGAACAGTGCCAGTGCGGCCACTGTGCCAAAGCAGGCAATGCCCAATACCGACAGCCAGCCGTGCAGGCTGGCCGGGCCGTGAAAACCTGTGCTGGCCAGATACACCCCGTAGCAACTGGCAGCGGAAAACACCACCACGCAAGCGGACGTCAGCGGATCACACTCGCTGGTGTAACGGCTGCCGGCCAGGATGTAGAGCGAATAGATGATGGCCGAACCCAGACCCAGCAGCAGTCCCAGCGGTTGGGCGGAGAGCTCCAGACCGATGGTGATCACCAGCCCGCCCAGCGCCAGTGCCAGCGCCAGCAGGCGTCTGCGGCTAAAGCGTTCACCCAGCAACAGGGTGGACAGCACCAGCACGATGGCAGGAAACAGGTAGAGCAGCAGGGCGATGGTGCCGGCGCTGGCATAGTGCAGGCCGGAAAAATAACAGGCGGCCATGCCAGCATAGCCCATGCTGCCCATGGCAATCAGCACCAGCAGCGCCCGGCCGCGTGGCCACGGCAGTTTTTTCCATAGCACCCAGGGCAATAGCAGCAGGCCTGCCAGGAAAAAACGCAGAAACAACAGGCTGGGTGTTGACACGCCATCGGCGTAGGCAAAGCGCGCCAGAATGGCCATGCTGCCAAAACCGAGCGCGGAAAGCAGGATCTTGAACTGGGCCAGCGCCAGGGCGCTGCGCGGGGAGGGGGCAGGTGAAGACACAATACGGCCAGATGGGGGAAAGCCTTATTGATACCGCAATTTCACTTGCTTGTCATGACGAATGTACCGCGCTGGTGCAAGTGCTGCGCGAGCAGCGGCCGGACTGTTCATCCGCCTATGTCCGCGCAGCAATGGGTCGCTTCAGCGCCAGGGCGCTGCGCGCAGCAGCTTGACCGCCTGTTCGGCAGATTTCGGTGCAGTCTTCTCTACACACAGGTCCTCGCGCAGGGCGCGGCGGGCCTTGTCATCGTATTCAATCTTGCGCCATTCCTCGCGCATGGATTCAATCCAGCGTTTGTTGATGCTGTCGCCAAAAGCGTAGCTGCGGTAGGTATTGGCACTGCACTGGATGCCTTCCACGCTGAGGTTCTCGGCACCGGCCGGGCTTTGCACGCGCAGGATCAGCCGTACCACGCCATCTTCACCCACCGTCATGCTCTTGCTGTCGGCAAAGTATTTGTTGGCCACTTCCGGGCCGACATAAAAACCGATCCAGTCTGGCGCAGCCGGGTAAGCCGGAATGCTGTATTTGCCTTCTTCCCAGGGCTTTACGTCTTCCAGCGCGTAGTTGGTGTTGTTGAAGCCCTTGTTGTATTCGCTGGCCTGGGCAGCCAGCGCCAGCAGCAGTCCGGCCAGGGCCAGACCAAATCGGGACAGATTCACGCACATCTCCTGCTCAAGGCTTGGCCGGGTGCTGGATTTGCCCCGGCCGGATGGTATAACGGCGGCGACCGGCTTCGCGGCCGGCCAACCCCCAGGTAAGTTCGGACAAGCTTACATCACCACGGGCCGATACGTTGAGCAGCATCGACGCGCGGGTGCCGTAGTCGCGGCCCTGAATGAATACCGGCGACAAGACTTTTTCCAGCGCCAGCCCCACCCCGGTGTTGGGCAGCTGGCCCGGCCCGGCGGCGGTGGCGTCGGCCAGCCAGGCAAAGGCTTCATCCTCGCCGGGCGGACGGCGCAGGCCGCGCAAGTGCTCGGCCAGGCGTTCGCTCTTGAACCACGGGGTGTCCAGCGTGGCATTGGACAGGGTGTGGATGCCGGGTGTCACCCGGGCAATGCGTGCACCACGACTGTGAAAGTGGAACAGGTCGTCCACCTTGCCGTACAGCAGGTTGAACGGCGCATAGTGCTGGTGGTTGTCGCGCAGCCAGTCGGCAAAGGCAAACGGGTCGTCATCGCCGGTGACAAAGCGCTGGACCAGCTCGCCGCGCGAGCGTTCCCCGCTCTTGCCATAGCCTTCGCGGAAGTTGGTCAGCGCGGCAAAGCGGCCACGGCCATCCACCATCAGCCAGCTGCCACCGGCTTGCAGGTCGCGCCCGCCAAGGGTATCGGTATGGCCTTCCCACCAGTCCAGCGGTGCGGCCGGGCGGGCATAGTATTCGTCGCGGTTGGCCAGCAAAACCAGCTGGCCCAGACCGGGCATCTTGTAGGCAAAAGCAATCACGCACATGGCGGGCATTCCGATTTGGGAAGGGCTTGACGGGTGGCGTAAACTACTCGGATGGATAGCCGGTAGAATACTGCCTTCACCTCTGCATTGTAACGTAAAGACTGAGCGACACGCCCCATGACTCCCGACCGCCTGATTGACCTGTCCGGCCTCAACTGTCCCTTGCCCATCCTGCGCGCCAAGAAGGCGCTGGCCGATATGGCAAGCGGTACCGTGCTGGAAGTGATTGCCACCGATGCCGGTGCACCCAAGGATTTCGAGGCTTTTTGCCGCCAGACCGGCAATGCCCTGCTGGAGTCCACCACCACGGCGGAAGGCAAGTTCCGCATGGTACTGCGTCGCAAGTAAGCCTGACCGCAACCGATACTGCCAGCCCAGACATAGACCCGACATAGAGCCCGAGCGCATGACGACACTGACCCTGATCCGCCCCGACGACTGGCACCTGCACCTGCGCGATGGCGCAGCGCTGGCTGCCGTACTACCCGACACCGCCCGCCAGATGGGCCGTGCCATCATCATGCCGAACCTGAAACCGCCGGTGACCACGGTGGAAGCTGCCGCCGCCTACCGTGAGCGCATTCTGGCCGCACTGCCGGCCGGTAGCCGTTTCGAACCGCTGATGACGCTTTACCTCACCGACAATACCAGTGCCGAAGAAGTGCGCAAGGCACGCGCCAGCGGTTTCGTGCATGGCATCAAGCTGTATCCGGCCGGTGCCACCACCAATTCGGACTTTGGTGTCAGCAGCATAGCCAAAGCCATGCCCGCGCTGGAAGCCATGGCCGAATGCGGCATGCCGCTGCTGGTGCATGGTGAAGTGACGGATTCCGCCATCGACATCTTCGACCGCGAAGCGGTGTTCATCGAACAGGTATTCCAGCCGCTGCTGGCCCGCCTGCCGTCCTTGCGCGTGGTGTTCGAGCACATCACCACCAAGGATGCCGCCGAATACGTGGCCAGCGCGCCG
The DNA here is from genome assembly GCF_016429185.1 of Aquitalea sp. ASV11. NCBI lineage: Bacteria > Pseudomonadati > Pseudomonadota > Betaproteobacteria > Neisseriales > Chromobacteriaceae > Aquitalea > Aquitalea sp. ASV11. The sequence goes on along the minus strand of NZ_JAELUD010000054.1, from coordinate 15,685 downwards.
GACAACATCGCCGCAACCATCACCGCGCATCACCTGCTGATGAACCGCAATGCCATCTTCGTTGGCGGCATCCGCCCGCATCATTACTGTCTACCGGTGCTCAAGCGCGAGCTGCACCGCCAGGCGCTGGTGCAGGCTGCCACCTCCGGTTCGGCCAAGTTCTTCCTCGGCACCGACAGCGCGCCGCATGCACGTCACGCCAAGGAAGCCGCCTGCGGCTGTGCCGGCATGTACACCGCCAATGCCGCCATCGAGCTGTATGCCGAAGCCTTCGAAGCGGCCGGCGCGCTGGACAAGCTGGAAGCCTTTGCCAGCCTGAACGGCCCGGCCTTCTATGGCTTGGCCCCCAATGCCGACACCATCACCCTGGTGAAGGAAAGCTGGACCGTGCCAGCCGAACTGGCCTATGGCGACGATGTGCTGGTGCCGCTGCGCGCGGGCGAAGCCATTCACTGGCGCATGCAGGACTGAAGTCAGTCCCGCTTGGCCAGAGTCGAAAAAGCTCCCGCAAGGGAGCTTTTTTTATTGTGCTTGCCGGGTTGTCAGACAGTTTGTCCAAGTCGAGAGGCTTGCCGGTGTGTCGGGATGGCTACCTTGCCAGTCACGCACCATCAGGCTTTGCAGGGTATTTCCATGTTTTTTTGACTACGCCCCGATGAGGCTGATGAGCGGCCTAATAAATGCCGAAGGTATAAAGCGTGGATATTGGATGGGTGCTGCCGGGCAGGCTGCCATTTAAATAAGCCATGTATGCAAGATATTAATACCTGCCAATACCATTACTCATGGGCTGGGTGAGAATAGTTGCTGTTACTGCGGAAATATTGCGCAAAAATGCTGGAAATTAAGGCCTAGTCGTTGAAATGACACGGATTTTACAAAACGATTGTCATATTGTTTCTGGTGAGGCTTGAGAATTGCAAAAGCGCTGGCGCATAATTTCCCGTCCGTTTCGGACAGTCAAACGGAAAATGCCGGACATAATCCGGGCCAATTACACACCCGCAATAAGCGGGGCTCTACAGAACAGGAGAATAGGCGAATGCATCACAATAAATCGCTCCGTATTACCGCATCCGCAGTGGCACTGGCGCTGGCTGCTTGCTCTGGCCTGGCGCTGGCCGCGCAGGTACCGGCTGGTGTCAAACTGGCTGCCAAGCAGGAACTTACCCGTAACACCGGTTCCGAGCCCGAGTCGCTAGACCCGGTACTGGCCGAATCGGTACCGGCCAACATCATTACCGCCGACCTGTTTGAAGGCCTGACCGCCACCGACAGCTTTGGCAAGGTGGTGCCGGGCGTGGCCGAGTCCTGGAAGCAGACCAGCCCCACCACCTGGGTATTCAAGCTGCGCAAGAATGCCAAGTGGTCGGATGGTTCCGCGGTGACCGCGAGCGATTTCGTCTATGGCTGGCAGCGTTTTGTCGAGCCCAAGACTGCATCTCCCTATGCCTCTACCTACGGCATCTTCATCCTCAACGGCAAGGAAATCACCGAAGGCAAGAAACCGGCCTCCAGCCTGGGCGTGAAGGCCGTGGACAAGTACACGCTGGAAGTACAAACCCCGTACCCGGTGCCGTTCATGCCGTCGCTGGTCGCCAACACCCAGCTGGCACCGCTGCCCAAGGCCACCATCGACAAGTTTGGCAAGGACTGGACCAAGCCGGGCAAGATGGTGTCCAACGGCGCTTTCGCGCTGAAGGACTGGCAGGTCAACAGCAAGGTGGTAGTGGAAAAGAATGCCCAGTACTGGGACGTGAAGAACGTGCAGCTGGGCAAGATTACCTATCTGCCGATTGAAGACCACAACGCCGACGTGAAGCTGTATGAATCCGGCGAAAACGACTGGGTACTGGAACTGCCGTCCGGCACTTACGACAAGTACAAGGCCCAGTATCCGAAGGAAATCCGCAATGCGCCTTTCCTGGGCCTGCGTTACTACTCGCTGAACAACAAGGACCCGCTGCTGAAAGACGTGCGCGTACGCAAGGCACTGTCCATGGTGATCGACCGTGACATCCTGGCCAAGAAAGTGACTGCCGACGGTCAGGCTCCGGCCTACAGCGCCATCGTGGCCGGTACTGCCGGTGCGGATGTTACCAGCTACGACTGGGCAAAATGGCCGATGGCCAAGCGGGTGGAAGAGGCCAAGAAGCTGCTGGCCCAGGCCGGTGTACAGCCTGGCACCAAGCTGAAGTTTGCCTACAACACCAGTGACTACCACAAGAAGATGGCCATCTTTGCCGCTTCCGAATGGAAATCCAAGCTGGGCCTGAATACCGAGCTGGAAAGCCTGGAATTCAAGGTGTTGCTGAAGAAGCGTCACGATGCCGATTACCAGATCGCCCGTAACGGCTGGGTGGCTGACTACAACGACGCCACCACCTTCCTGGCGCTGGTGCAGTGTGACAACGACCAGAACGACAACAAGAACTGCAATGCCAAGGCCGAAGCATTGATCAAGCAGGGTAGCGATACCACCGATCAGGCCAAGCGCAAGCAACTGTTCACCCAGGCTGTGAAGATGATCATGGATGACTATCCGATGATCCCGCTGCTGCAATACACCGCACCGCGTCTGGTGAAGTCCTATGTGGGTGGCTACGGCAAGAACCCGATGGACCGCTACCGCGGCAAGGACCTCTACATCATCCAGCACTAAGCCTTGCGCTTGACTGAGTGATGCAAGAGGAGGGGGCTGCGGCCCCCGGTTGAACAGAGGCCGGATGTCCGCCAGACGGACATCCGGCTTGTGATGTAGCGCATCATGCCGGCGCGGCCTTGCCGTACAGCCATGTTCACAAGACGTGTGCTGCACTGGCGGACGAGCCTGGCTGGAGTATCCCCATGTGGTCCTATACTTTCCGACGCGTGCTGGCGACCATTCCCACACTGCTGGCCGTCATTACCGTTTGCTATTTGCTGCTGCACCTGACCCCGGGCGGCCCGTTTGACGGGGAACGCAAGGTGTCTGCTGCCGTGCTGGCCAATCTGCAGGCCAAATACCATCTCGACCTGCCCTTGTGGCAGCAATACCTGTATTACATCAAGAGCCTGTTGCAGGGTGATCTGGGTGCTTCCTTCCGCTATGCCGACTGGAGCGTGAACGATCTGGTGGGCAAGGCCCTGCCGGTGTCTGCCGCCATCGGTGGCGGTGCCATCGTGATTTCCCTGTTCATCGGCGTGGCGCTGGGCATTGTGGCCGCACTGCGCCAGAACAGCCTGATCGACTATCTGGTGATGCTGCTGGGCAATATCGGCGGCGCTTTTCCGTCCTTCGTGCTGGGCCCGGTGCTGGTGATGGTGTTTGCCATCGGCCTGGAATGGCTGCCCGCTGGCGGCTGGGATGATTTCTCGCTGCGCTACATGGTGCTGCCGATTGCCCTGCTGGTGTTCATCAACATCTCCACCATCGGCCGCGTGATGCGCGGCAGCATGATCGAGGTACTGGGCAGCAACTTCATCCGTACCGCCCGCGCCAAGGGCCTGCCCATGCGCACCATCGTGCTGCGTCATGCGCTCAAGCCGGCCTTGATGCCGGTGGTGTCGGTAATCGGCCCGCTGGCCATTTCCTCGATTACCGCTGCGGTAGTGACCGAAACCGTGTTCGGCCTGCCTGGCCTTGGCAAGCTCATCGTCAATGGTGCGGCCAACCGCGACTACACCCTGGTGCTTGGCCTGGTAGTGCTGGTGACGGTGATTACCGTTGTTCTCAACCTGCTCGTGGATCTGGCCTATGCGCTGCTGGACCCGAAGATTCGCTACTGAGCGGGAGCAAAATCATGATGCAAAGCAAACAGAAAGCCATGACGGCTGCGCTGGACAATGGCCTCACCGATGCCGCCGTAGAAGGCCGCAGCCTGTGGCGCGACGCGCGGTTGCGCTTTTTCCGCAACAAGGCGGCTGTGCTCAGCCTGATCGTGCTGGCCTTCATTACCCTGGCCTGTGTGTTCGGGCCGATGGTGCTGCCACACACTTATGAAGACACCGACTGGGATGCGATGGGCATCTCCCCGACGCTGGTGAATACCCACTGGTTCGGTACCGATGCGCTGGGGCGTGACCTGCTGGTGCGCTGCCTGATTGGCGGGCGCATTTCGCTGATGGTGGGCGCGCTGGCCACCATTGCCTCGGTGGCGCTGGGCATTGTCTGGGGTGCGACGGCCGGCTTCATGGGCGGCAAGGTGGATGCGCTGATGATGCGTATCGTCGACATGATGTATGCCGTGCCCTACCTGCTGATTGCCATCCTGATGGTGACCCTGCTGGGCCGTGACTTCTACCTGGTGGTGCTCACCATTACCGTGTTCTCCTGGATGGACATGGCACGGGTGGTGCGCGGCCAGACGCTGGCGATCAAGTCCAAGGAATATGTCGAGGCGGCCCACGCCATCGGCGTATCCACCCCCAAGATCATCTTCCGCCACATCGTGCCCAATCTGTTGGGCATCGTGGTGATCTACACCACCGTCACCGTGCCGGGTGTGATTCTCACCGAATCGGTGTTGTCCTTCCTGGGCCTGGGGGTGCAGGAGCCGATGACCAGCTGGGGCGTGCTGATCCAGGACGGGGCCGGGGTGATGGATGCCAGCCCGTGGATTCTGCTGTTCCCGGCCGGCATGCTGTCGGTCACCCTGTATTGCGCCAACTATATCGGCGACGGCCTGCGCGATGCGCTCGATCCGAAAGATCGTTGAGGTAGCAACAGATGAGTCTACTGAAAGTAAGTAATCTGGGCGTACAGTTCCAGACCAACGACGGCGTGGTCAGCGCCGTCAACGGCGTCAGCTTCGAGCTGGAAAAGGGCCAGACCCTGGGCATAGTCGGCGAATCGGGTTCCGGCAAGAGCCAGACCGTACTGGCCATGATGGGCCTGCTGGCGCGTAACGGCAAAACCACCGGTGAGGCGCTGTATCAGGGCCAGAACCTGCTGGCCATGAGCCCGACCGAACTCAACCGCATTCGCGGTGACCGGCTGGCAATGATCTTCCAGGACCCGATGACCTCGCTCAACCCCTATCTGACGGTAGAGCGCCAGATGACCGAGGTGCTGGAGCTGCACAAGGGCATCAGCCGTCGCGATGCGAAAAAGCGCGCCATCGAGCTGCTGGACGCGGTGCGTATTCCGGAAGCCGCGCGTCGCATCAATATGTATCCGCACGAATTTTCCGGCGGCATGCGCCAGCGGGTGATGATTGCCATGGCTCTGCTGTGCGAGCCGGAAGTGCTGATCGCCGACGAACCCACCACCGCGCTGGACGTGACGGTACAGGCGCAGATCCTCACCCTGCTCAAAGACCTGCAGCGTGATTTCGGCACCTCCATCGTGATGATCACCCACGATCTGGGCGTGGTGGCCGGCCTGTGCGAAAAAGTGATGGTGATGTATGGCGGCCGCGTCATGGAATACGGCACTGCTGACAACATCTTTTATCAGCCCAGCCACCCCTACACCATCGGCCTGCTGGGCGCCTTGCCGCGGCTGGACCACGACGGCAGCGAGCTGGTGAGCATTCCGGGCAATCCGCCCAATATGGCGCACATGCCCAAGGGCTGCCCGTTCTCCGAGCGTTGCACCCACGCCAGCAGCCGCTGCGCCGACGAACTGCCTGCACTGGCCGCCAGCAGCGCCAACCCGCAGGTATTGCGCGCCTGTCACAAACCGGTCGCCGAATTGCAGCTGGCCGCACAGGAGGTGGCACATGTCTGAACAAGCCAAGCAGCCGATTCTGTCGGTACGTGATGTCAAAGTGCATTTTCAGGTGAAGGGCGATGGCCGCTGGCCGTGGAGCGCCAAACGCACGCTCAAGGCGGTGGACGGGGTCAGCTTCGACCTCTACGCCGGTGAAACCCTGGGTGTGGTGGGCGAGTCCGGCTGTGGCAAGTCCACGTTGTCGCGCGCCATCCTCAACCTGATTCCGGCCACCGCTGGTGAAATCGTGTGGATGGGCAAGGACCTCACCCGTGGCAGCGCGCAGGACTGGCATGCAGTGCGCAAGGATATCCAGATGATCTTCCAGGATCCACTGGCCTCGCTCAACCCGCGCATGACAGTCGCCCAGATCATTGGCGAACCGCTGCGCGTGCACAAGCCGGAGCTGTCCGCCGAGGACATCATGCAGCGCGTGCGCAGCATGATGCGCAAGGTGGGCCTGCGCGAGCAGATGATCAACCGCTATCCGCACGAATTTTCCGGCGGCCAGTGCCAGCGTATCGGCATTGCCCGCGCGCTGATTCTGGAACCCAAGCTGATCATCTGCGACGAGCCGGTGTCGGCGCTAGACGTGTCTATCCAGGCGCAGATCATCAACCTGCTGAAGGAACTGCAGCGCGAGATGGGCCTGGCGCTGATCTTCATCGCCCACGACCTGGCGGTGGTGAAGCATATCTCCGACCGCATCCTGGTGATGTATCTGGGCCGCGAGATGGAGTTGGCGCAAAAGCATGCCCTGTATGACGCGCCTGCCCACCCTTACACCCGCGCGCTGCTGTCGGCCATTCCCATCCCGGACCCGAAGCTGGAAAAGGGCAAGGTGATCCAGATCCTGCAAGGTGATCTGCCCAGCCCGATCAACCCGCCGTCCGGCTGCGTGTTCCGCACCCGTTGTCCGCAGGCCGAAGAGCGTTGCAGCAAGGAAACCATCCAGTTGCGCCGTATTAGCGCGCAGAGCCAGAGTTCCTGCCTGCTGGCTTGATTCCGCTCTGAAAAAACAAACGCCCGGCCTGTTGCCATGCCGGGCGTTTTTTATTGTCTGCCGGGTGCTTCAGTGTTTCTTTTTGGCCTTGGCCAATTGCTTCAAGGCATGGGACACCGCCACCAGCCCGAAGCTGGCGGTCACCACCATGCCGGCACCAAAGCCGGCGCAGGACAGGCCTTGCGGGCCACGGGCGCTGTCGGCATCGCAGCTTTGCGTGTCGGGATAAACCAGCTGTTCGGTAGAGAACACGCAGGGAACATGCAGCTTCTTGCCGGCATCGCGCGGAAAACCGTGATAACGGCGCAAGTTATAGCGCAGTTTGGACAACAGCGGGTCGTAAGTCACCTCACCCAGGTCGGCCAGCTTGATCAGGGTGGGGTCCATCTGACCACCGGCACCGCCGGACACGATGAACGGCTGGCGACGGCGCACGCACCAGGCGGCCATGGCAGTCTTGACCCGCAGGTTGTCGATGCAGTCGATGATGAAGTCGAAGCCCTGGCCCAGCATGGCATCCAGATTGTCTTCGGTCACGAAGTCCTCGATTTCCTGCACCACGCAGGCCGGGTTGATGGCGCGCACGCGTTCGGCCAGCGCCGTCACCTTGGCCATGCCGTAGTGCGGGTCCAGCGCCGGCAACTGGCGGTTGGTGTTGGATTCGGCAATATTGTCCAGATCAATCAGCGTCAGACGGCCGATTGCGCTGCGGGCCAGCGCCTCCACCGCCCAGGAACCCACGCCACCCACCCCCACCACGCAGACATGCGCTGCCTGAAAGCGGCTGAGTGCATCGGGGCCATACAGGCGGCCAATACCGCCAAAGCGGCGGTCAAGATCTGCGTCGTGCGACATCTGCTGTATATCCGGAACCAAAAAACGGCCAAGCATAACCAAGAGCGCCGGGGCTGACCAGTGTTTGCCCGGAAAAAAGCAAGCAGCTGATTTACTGGAACTTTCCGCATGCTTTCCTATTCTTCTGCATAGGTCCGTCACGAATGCATGTCGGCATTCCTCTGATCCGGGCCGGCCTGAGTGATCTCAAGGGAGTTCCCCATGAAGCACCCGAGTTTCGATATCGATCTGGACAAGCACTACAACGCCACCGTGGTGATTGCCTGCGTGGCATGCGGTCATGAAAACCGCCATCATCTGAAATCCCTCTCCCCCGACCACAGTCTGCGCTGCCAGTGCGGCAGCGACATTTCGATGACCCATACCGCCATGCAGGCAGCCCAGCGGCGGGTGAGTGCATTGAAGCAGGCCTATCGAATAGCCTGATGGAGTGACGCCGACAATTTGTGTATCACCCCCGGCAAGCAGATTGCTGGCACAATCAGGCAGGGCCTGATCTGGCATTTCCCTTCACGGCGGCCCTCTGGCCGCCGCTTTCATTTGCAGGAGCACAGCATGCAGTGGATTGATATGCGCAGCGATACCGTCACCCAGCCCACCCCGGCCATGCGCCAGGCCATGGCCGATGCCGCGGTGGGGGACGATGTGTATGGTGACGACCCGACCGTGGCCGAACTGGAAAACCTGGCCGCCCGCTTGCTGGGCAAGGAAGCCGCGCTGTTTGTGCCTACCGGCAACTTTGGCAACCAGCTGGCCATCTTCACCCACTGCCAGCGCGGCAACGAGGTGATTCTGGGGGACGACTGCCATATCGTGTGGCACGAAACCGGCGGCGCGGCGGTGATTGCCGGGGTGCAGTTGCGCACCATTGCCGGTGACAAGGGGGTGATGGACCCGGAGGAAATCGCAGCGCGTATCCGGGTGGGCCACGACGTCCACTGGCCGCAAACCGGGCTGATCTGTCTGGAAAACGCTCACAGCAATGGCCGGGTGATTCCGCTGGACATCATGCAGCGTACTGCCGACATTGCCCGCCGCCATGGTGTGCCGGTGCATCTGGATGGTGCGCGCGTGTTCAATGCCGCCACCTATCTGGGCTGTGAGGTGCAGGACATCACCCGCCATGCCGACACGGTGATGTGCTGCCTGTCCAAGGGGCTGGCCGCGCCGGTGGGTTCCATCCTGGCCGGTTCGGCCGATTTCATCGCCCGTGCCCGTTACAAGCGCAAGTTGCTGGGCGGCGGCTGGCGTCAGGCTGGCGTGCTGGCCGCGCCGGGCATTCTGGCACTCACCGAGATGACACAGCGGCTGGGCGAGGACCATGCCAATGCCCGCTATCTGGCAGAGCGCTTGCATGGCATGCCCTGCATCGAAGTCGAACTGGACGATGTTCACATCAATATGGTGTGGTTCCGTTTTCTGGCCGATATTGATGTCAGCGAACTGATGGCCGCGCTGACTGTGGCCGGCATCAAGGTCAATCCGCCCGAAGGTGGCCGCATGCGGCTGGTGACGCACTGGCAGACCAGCCGCAGCGACATCGACCGGGTGCTGGAGGTGTTCCAGCGGGTATTGAGCGACTGACAGACCGGGACGGGTGCTGCTGGCAAAACAGGGAAGACGACATGAAAACGGTATTGAGCTTGTTGTTGGCATTGTGTTGCGGCAGCGCACTGGCCGATGAGCAGATGCTCACACTCACCACCCGTCCCGGGGTGACACAGCGCATGTTGCTGCTGGAACCGGAAGGCAAACCGCAGGCCAGCCTGATTCTGTTTACCGGCGGCGAAGGGGTGCTCAGGCTGGGGGATGATGGCCAGCTGCATGCCGGTGCCGGTAATTTTCTGGTGCGTACCCGCCAGCAGTGGGCCGCACAGGGCTTTCAGGTGGCGGTAGTGGATGCGCCGTCCGACCACCCGGACAATCTCAACCGGGGGGATTTTCGCAGCAGTGCCGAACACGCACAGGACATTGCGGTGGTGATCGACACCTTGCGCCAGCGGGCTGCTGTGCCGGTATGGCTGGTGGGCACCAGCCGTGGTACCACCTCGGCAGCTGCCGTGGCCATTCGTCTGCAGGACAAGGTGGATGGCGTGGTGCTGACCTCTACCATCAACCGCGATCGGGGCAGTGTGGCCGACCTGGCCCTGCCGCAGCTGACCCAGCCGGTACTGGTGGTGCAGCACCTGCATGACCAGTGCAAGGTGACGCTTTATCAGAACGTTCAGCCGGTGCTGGATGGCTTGCAATCATCCCGCAGCAAGGAATTGCTGCTGGTGGATGGTGGCGTGGACAAGGGCGACCCGTGCCAGCCGTGGGCGGCGCATGGCTATAACGGCATCGAAGCGGAAGTGGTGGACAAGGTGGCGCGCTGGATTCGTCAGCACTGACTGGCAAACCAAGCCTGCACCAAGCAGGAGGGCTGGCTTGTTTGATCAGCATGTTTCATATGACAGGCTCAGTTATAGACCACGGTCACCATGTTCCTGACTGTCTCCTTGTGGGCATCGGCTGTACGATCTTCTGTGGTGACAATCCGGCTGATCTGCACCGATTGGGTTGCCGTGGCATCGGCGCAGTAGGGTGTAGGTGCCGCTTGGCGTGCCATCCGGTAGGTGGCAGGCTTTTGCGCATAGCTCACCCAGGTGGCAGCCGGAATGACACAAGGGGATTTGACAATGGCTCCACGGAAGTTGATGGTGCCGGTGGAGGCGAGTGCTACTTGAGCGAGCAACAGGGAGGTCAAAGTGGCGACAGCGATAATTTTTTTCATGATGAGCTCCTTGCTAAGATTTTTTCCTGAGTAATTCAGAAATTTCTACTGCAGTTATAGGACCTATCAGTGCTATCGCGCAATAGCTGGCATTAAACAGTTATTTAAAAAACAAACTATTATTTTTAATTAAATTTTCAATTTTAAATTGCATATTTTAAATGCTGCGATTAAGTACATGATTTTCTTGTTATTTTAAATAAATTACAATTGAATATGAGCGCTGTGAGACAACGCATAGACGTCAATTGATTGATTGCTACCGTACCAAAGACAGATATCGCGTTGTGACCAAGCCTCACGTGGCTGCAGCAAGCCAGGCTGTCGATGCTAAGCTGTGCGCCTGTTTGCATTTCTGGTTCTCCCATGTCTCACCTCCCCGATACCCACCAGTGGCTGGAAAGCCTGGACGACCCCGCCGTAGACAGCTGGGTTGCCGCACAAAACAAGCACACCCAGGCGGTACTGGATGCTGATCAACGCTATGCGCCCTTGCGCCAGGAAATCCTGAGCCATCTGCGTGATACCCGGCAGATTCCCTTCTTTTCCGAACACGCTGGCTGGCTGTACAACTTTCATCAGGATGAACACCATCCGCGCGGCATTTACCGCCGCACCACGCTGGCGGACTACCAGGCAGCCAGCCAGCAGTGGCATACCATGCTGGACGTGGATGCCATTGCCGCCGCTGCCGGCAAGGATTGGTATCTGGACGGAGTGGCGCACTGCACGGTGCAGCCCTCCCGCGTGCTGGTGCACTTGAGCGAGGGTGGTGGCGATGCCAGCCTGGCCTGGGAATACGATCTTGAAACCGCCAGCTGGGTGGAGCAGGGCTTTCGCTTTCCGCACGGCAAAAACCATATCGCCTGGCGCGACCCCGACAGCGTGCTGGTGTGCCCCGGCTGGAAGGGCGCACCACTGAGTCGTTCCGGCTATCCGCGCGAAGTGTGGCTGGTAGAGCGGGGTGTGGATGGTCAGCACCAATGGCAGCAGCTATTTGTAGCGGACCAGGAGGCCATGATGGTGGCGGCCTGGCGTTATCTGGACGGGCCGGATGGCTGGCTGGACCTGATCGAAGCAGCTGACGGCTTTTACAGCAAGACTTACCACCTGATCGGCGCTGACTTGCAGACCCACCCGCTGCCTTTGCCGCCCAAGGCGGATATCGAGGCTTATCTGCATGGTCAGTTCATCGTCAAACTGGCGGAAGACTGGTGCTGGCAGGACAAAACCCATGCCGCCGGCAGTCTGCTGGCGGTGCCACTGACATGTCTGCTGGGTGATGAAGGCCGCATTCAGCAACTGGTGGCTCCGGCTGCCAGACTGGCGGTGGAGTCGGTGGAAACCACCCGCAGCAGCGTGGTGGTGAACCTGATCGACAATGTGCGCAGTCGTCTGCTGGCTTTCGACTGGCAGGATGACCGCTGGCATGCCCGCAGCCTGCCGGTGCCCGACAGCGGGGTGATCGAATTTGCCGACCAGCCGTGGAACAGTGATGTGCTGTGCTACAGCTTCAGCGACTTCCTCACGCCTACCGGCCTGTACCGGCTGAATGTGGCCACCGGCGAGCAGGACTGCTTGCGCCAGCAGCCTGCTGCGTTTGATGCCAGCCGTTTTGTGGCCGAGCAGTGCTGGGCCACCGCGCCCGATGGCGTGGACATTCCCTATTTCGTGGTGCGCGCCAGCGATACGGTACTTGATGGCCAAACCCCGACGCTGTTGTACGGCTATGGCGGTTTTGAAGTGCCGATGATGCCCTACTACGTGGAAAACTTCGGCGCGCACTGGCTGGAAAAGGGCGGTGCCTTCGTGCTGGCCTGCATTCGTGGTGGCGGGGAATTCGGCCCCGGCTGGCATCAGGCCGCGCAGGGCATCAAGCGCCCGGTGTCGTTTGATGACTTCTGCAGCGTGGCCGAGGCCTTGATTGGCAGCGGCCTGACCAGCCCGGACAAGCTGGGCATAGAAGGCGGCAGTAATGGCGGCCTGCTGGTGGCTGCCTGCATGGTACGTCGGCCCGAATTGTTCAAGGCAGTGGTGTGCGAGGTGCCGCTGCTGGACATGCTGCGCTATACCGAGCTGCTGGCCGGTGCCAGCTGGATAGACGAATATGGCGACCCGGCAGATCCGCAGCAGGCAACGGCCTTGCAGGCATATTCGCCCTATCACCAACTGCAAGCCGCTGCGCGCTACCCGCTGCCCTTGTTCACCACCAGCACGCGCGACGACCGGGTACACCCCGGCCATGCGCGCAAGATGGTGGCGCAGATGCAGGCGCTGGGGCATCCGGCCTTGTTGATGGAAACCGATGCCGGTGGCCATACCGGCAATGCCGGTCAGGAGCAGACCGCGGCGGAACTGGCGCGAGTGCTGGTGTACCTGTATCAGCAACTGATGGATTAAAGCCATCGTTATTGTCCGGCGGCAGTGCTAGTCTGGGCGATTCCCGCCCTGTGGAGAAGCTTGCATGATCACGCTTTACACCTTCGGACCGGCATTCGGCCTGCCCGACCCCAGCCCCTTTGTCATCAAGGCCGAGATGCTGCTCAAGCTCTCCGGCCTGCCTTACCGCAAGCAGCGCGGCAGCATGCGTACCGCGCCCAAGGGCAAGCTGCCTTATATCGTCGACGCCGGTGCGCAGGTGCCGGACTCCACCCTGATTCGCCTGTATCTGGCCGAGCAATACGGCATTACGCTGGATGCCAGCCTGTCCGATGCCGACAAGGCCGTCGCCTGGAGCGTGGAGTGCCTGTGCAGCGACCATCTGTACTGGTGTGTGGTGCATGAACGCTGGCTGGATGACGCGGTTTTTGCCCGTGGCCCGGGGGTGTTTTTCCAGCGCGTGCCATTCTTGCTGCGCGGCATGGTCATCCGCATGATCCGACGCAAGGTGCGTGGCAATCTGCACGGCCAGGGCCTGGGACGTTTCAGCACGGCAGAACGCCAGCGTCTGCTGCAGCTGGATATCGCCAGTTTGGCTACCTTGCTGGCGGACAAGCCCTACATGCTTGGCGAGACACCAAGCTGGCTGGATGCCACCGTGTTTGCCTTTGTCGCCTCGGCCCTGCTGGCCACGCTGGGTGACACCCCCAGTCGGCAGGTGGTCAGCCAGTATCCCAATCTGGTGGACTATGTGAGCCGCCTGCGCCAGCAGTACTTCCCGGAATGGCAGGTGTAACCATGACTGGCGTGATTCTTGCAAGCCATGCAGACCCCCGTCCGCCCGAAAGCCTTGCCATGAGTCGTGACATCCTGATCCGCCCCGCCACACCTGCAGATGCCACGGCCATGGCGGCCATCTACAACCCCTATGTGCTGGACAGCACCATCAGCTTCGAGGAAGAAGCGGTGACGGTGGAGGACATGGTGGCACGGTTGGAAAAAGTGGAGCAGCAAGGCCTGCCCTGGCTGGTGGTGGAACTGCACGGCGAGTTGCTGGGCTATGCCTATGCCACCCGCTGGCGGGTACGCCATGCTTACCGCTATGCGGTGGAAACCTCGGTGTACTTTGCTCCCGAGGCCCGCGGCCAGGGCCTGGGCGGGCGCCTGTACCGCAGTCTGTTGCAGCATTTGCGCGGTCTGGGGCTGCACCTGGCCATTGCCGGCATTGCCCTGCCCAACCCCGGCAGCATTGCCCTGCACCAGAGCCTGGGTTTTCAGCAGGTGGCGACATTCCACCAGGTTGGCTGGAAGGCGGAACGCTGGCTGGATGTCGGCTACTGGGAGCTGCGCCTCAATGAAGGGCCGCCTGTTGCCTGAGCACGCCGCCCTGTTGTGACCCGTTGTTTCACCAGGCTGGTGCGTTGGCGACAATTGCGCCAGCGTCCGCTTTGTGAGAAATTTGATCAAATAATTTCTCAGTGGAGCGAAAAACATGGGCAAGGCCAGTGACATCATCGTGTTTCAGCGCAACCCGGTACGGGTTGAACAATTCAACGCCCCGGCAGACCGGCAGCTGGAAGGTGAATGCGCTCAGACGGTGGAGAACCACTATTCCGACCCCAGCGGCCAGTTTCACGCCGGTATCTGGAGTGGCGGCTGTGGACGCTGGCGCGTGAAATATCACGAACACGAATTCTGTACCTTGCTGGAAGGCTATGTCCGCCTGACCGACCTGCAAGGGGACAGTGTCGAGCTGTATGCTGGCGATCATTTCGTCATTCCCGCCGGTTTCGAAGGCGAGTGGGAAGTGCTGGAGCCTGCCCGCAAGACCTATGCCATTTTCGAGCCCAGGTAAGCCATTCCGGCCTGACAGAAAAAAGCCCCGCAGCGGCTGATGCCGTGGCGGGGATGGTGCATGGTACGGCTGGCTGTCATTCGCCCAGGCTTTGCTCCAGCTGTTGCAGGCGCGCCTTGAGTGCCGTCACTTCGGCTTCCAGTGCCGCTACACGGCCGGTCAGGCCGACATCAATCACCGCACTGCTGACCGTTTCGGCCAGCACCGGTTCTCCACTCAGCAAATGGCACCAGCGCGCTTCGCGCTCGCCCGGTTGCCGTGCCAGCTTTTGTACCAGCGGCGGGTATTTGTCGGCCAGTGCTTCCAGCGCGGTTTCCACTTCTTCCACACTGGCAAAACCATATACGCGCCCGGCTCGGGTGCGGATTTCGGCGCTGGTCTGCGGGCCGCGCAGCATCAGCAGGGCCAGGGCGGCCAGTCTGGCGCCGTCGATATTCCATTCATAGTTCAGCCGGTGTTCGTACTTGGCCACCCGGCTGCCGGCGGGCAGGCGCTCGGCAATCAGTTTTCTGGTCTGCAAGCTGTCCAGCGCCCGGCTCAGGTCGGCATCCGACAGTTGCATCACCGGTTCGCGACTGGTGAGCTGATTGCAGGCTGCTGACAGGCTGTTGAGCGTCAGCGGGTAGCTGTCCGGCGTCAGGGCCTGTTTTTCGACCAATGCGCCCAGTACGCGTACTTCGGCGGCATCCAGTTGATGTGTGTCCATGGCGGTGCTCCTTATGGCAATGCGCACATCATCGCACCAAGCACGGCAAGGCACCAAACCGACTTGCAGTACGGCCTTGCACCGGCGTGAGGCTTGACAGGCCGCAGCGGACTGGCCACCCTGTCGCCTTTTGAAATGCAAGCAAGGAAAACGGGATGAAGCGGGTAGATCTTCTGTTGGTGGAACAAGGACTTGCCACTTCGCGCACGGCGGCCCAACACCTGCTGGAATCCGGCCGGGTCAGCCTGAACGGGCAGGTCATCAGCAAGGCCAGCAGCAAGTTTCCCGCCGGGACGCCGCTGGAAGTGCGACCGGACCCATCCGACCGCTTTGTCTCACGCGGTGGACAGAAGCTGGATGCCGCCCTGCAGGAAGCCGGGCTGGATATCCATGGCTGGCGGGTGCTGGATGTGGGCCAGTCC
>NZ_JAELUD010000053.1:0-30731 GCF_016429185.1 Aquitalea sp. ASV11 | reverse complement strand
GCCTTACACTGCGCCCATAGCTGAACAGCAGGGCAAGCACACCACCACTGCCCGCCAAGCCATCCTGCACCAGCAGGAACTGGGCCAGCGCCGCCAGCCACAAGGCCGCATACAGCGGATGGCGAATACGCTGATAAACCCCGCCCGGCCATGGCTTGCGCTGTGCATTACCCGACAGCACATCAAGCTGACTACGCCAGAACAGCCAGCATGCATACGCCAGCATCAGGCAGCCCACCGGCCCGGCCAGTGGTGACAGGGCCAGCGAAAACCGGTGTGGCCAGCCCGGGAACGAGGCCAGCAAGGGCAGGATCACCATGCCAAGCAGAACTGGCCAGCGCAGGATGCACTGCCCCACCAGCAGGTGACTGCTACGCCGCAGCAATGGCCGGTACGCAAACCGCGTCAACACCATTACCCCCACTCCGCATAGCTGAATGATTGCCCACAGCATGACATCACCTCGCCATTTTGTTAATGACAATCATTATCATTTACATAGACAATCATCGCAAGCAGATTTTATGGGATCAAGTCCCCACACCCCTGAGCTGATCGCACGGCAAGGGCGACTTTGCAGCAGGCTCTTGCTATTGTTGCTGGCAGCATCCGGCCTGTGCCGTTGCGCCCCGGAGAAAACGCATGCATGTCCGTCACCTGCTTATCCTTGCCTGCCTGATGCGCCCCCTGTCGACGCAAGCTGCCGAACGCTGCCCTCAGGCTGCACCACCCGGCATGCACGTCCTGCCCGGCCTGTGCGCCGAAATCATTGCCAGCGGCCTGAAAATGCCGCGTGGACTTGCCATCCTGCCGGACGGCAAGCTGCTGCTGACCGAAATGACACGCTGGGATGCCCCGCAAGGCCGGCTGCTGCAACTGGAAGCCAGGAACGGCAGCTGGCAGCAGACTGTGCTGCTAAAAGGACTGGACCGTCCGCACGGCGTGGTGCAAGGACCGGATGGCAAGATTTACGTGGGAGAAGTGGGACGCATTATCCGCTTTGACCTGGCAGCGCCACAACAACGCGAAACCGTCATCAGCCTGCCTGCGCGCCAGCGTCATCCGCTCACTACCTTTGCCCTGGCCGGCAATGGCGATCTCTACGTCAATATCGGCAGCTCATCCGACAATTGCGAAACCGCATCGCCAGCCGAACAGGCAAGCGGACGCTGCCCGGAGAGTGCGCAGGACCGGGCCGGCGTGGTGTGGCGCTATCACATCGATGACAATGGCAAGATCAGCGATCTGGGCGTATTTGCCCGTGGCCTGCGCAACAGCATGGCACTGGGGGTGCATCCGCGCAGTGGCATGGTGCTGCAGGCAGAAAACAGCCGCGACGCCATCCAGCTGAAACTGCAGTTGCCCAACGACAATGAACTGCCACACGACGAGCTGAATCTGCTGCAAGCCGGCAAGCACTATGGCTGGCCCTTTTGCTACGACAAACAGGTGGCGGCACCGGAGTTTCCCGCCTACGACTGTAGTCAAACCACTCCCCCCTACCGCCTGTTACCCGCACATGCCGCACCATTGGGACTGACCTGGTGGCTGGAGCCCAAGGCCACGCCACGTTTTGCCGGCTGGCTGATTGTCGGCTTTCATGGCTATCGCCAGCATGGCCACCGCCTGATGGCCTACCCGACCGACCGCCAGGGCCTGCCCACCGGCCAGGGTCTGGAACTGATCGGCAACTGGAAAGACAGCAAAGGCCCCGGCGGCCCGGTTGAAATCCGCGCCGGGGCCGACGGCGCACTCTACATTACCGAAGACCGCCACGGCCAGTTGATCCGCCTGTATGCACGGCCCTGAGCGGCAAGCTGCTTTTCCCCGGGCGGCAAAGCCCATATCATCGCTAAATCCAACCTGCCACGGCCCGCCATGACACAGCACCAGCAACAACAATGGACTGCCCTGCTCTCCACCCAGCGCTTCAAGGTGGTACAAGGGGAAATCAAACCCACCCGTACCCCGGCTACCGATGAAGGCAGCGCCGGCCTGCGCAGCGACTTTCACATCGACCATGACCGGGTAGTGTTTTCCAGTGCCTTCCGCCGCCTGGGACGCAAAACCCAGGTCCACCCACTGGCGCAGAACGACCACACCCACAACCGGCTGACGCACAGCGTGGAAGTGGCCAGCGTGGGCCGCAGCCTGGGTAACCGGGTGGGGGTGATGATGCAGCACGCCGGCGTCATGCCTGCAGGCTACAGCCCCTTTGATATTGGCGCGGTGGTGCAGGTAGCTTGCCTGGCGCACGACATCGGCAACCCGCCGTTTGGCCATACCGGCGAAGATGCGCTGCGCGACTGGTTCCGCGATGCGCGCAACGCGCATTTTCTCACCACGCTGGATGCCGCCCAGCTGCGCGATGTACAAACCTACGAAGGTAATGCCCACGGCCTGCGCATGCTGGCCACACTGGAGATGTACAGCCACGAAGGCGGTATGCGCCTGACTGCCGCGGCACTGGGGGCGCTGATCAAGTATCCGTGGACATCAGATGCACCCAAGGCGCTTGCGCGCGACAAGTTCAATATCTACCGCACCGAACTGCCCTACTTCGAGCGCATTGCCACCGAGTTGCAATTACCGCGCAAAGGCGAGCTGGAATGGAGCCGCCATCCGCTGTCTTACCTGATGGAAGCGGCCGATGACATTTGCTATGCCATTCTTGACCTGGAAGATGCAGTCGAAATCGGCATTCTGGATGTACGGGAATTCGAAGGCCTGTTCGCCCGCTTTACCGAATACGAAAAGGTGTGGAACCTGCACGACGTGAAGCAGAAATGCGCCACCTTGCGCGGTATTGCCATTGGCCGCTGCGTGGCCGAAGTGGCGCAAAAATTCATGCTGCACCACAACGCATTGCTGGCCGGGGAATTCCCGGCCAAGGACCTGATCAACCTGACAGATGCCGAGGTGCAGGAAGCGCTGATTCAGGCCAAGGAGCTGGCCAGCAACAAGGTGTACCGCCACCGCACCAAGCTGGTGACCGAACTGGCGTCCTACCCCTGCGTCGCCACCATTCTGGATGTGCTGGTGCCAGCGGTACATGCCTATATCACCCGTGGTGCAGAACAGCTGACACCGCGCCAGCATCTGGCCATGGGGCTGCTGGAGCAACACATCAAGCCAGAGGACAGCCTGTATCAGGCCTATATGAAAGTACTGGATTTTGTTGGCGGCATGACCGACAACTACGCCGCCAACCTGGCACGCGAAATCTCCGGTGTCGGCATTCTGTAATTTCCACCCCCGCTCAACCATCCGGACACCCACATGCCCACCACCCGCTTTTGCCTGATCCGCCACGGTGAAACCGACTGGAACCGCGAGCGCCGCCTGCAAGGCCATCTGGATATCCCGCTCAATGCCCGCGGCCTGCAGCAGGCCGAACAGCTGGCCCACGCACTGGCGCAGCAACAGCTGGAATTCAGTGCGCTGCATGTCAGCGAACTCACCCGCGCCCGCCAGACCGCCAGCGCCATCAGCCGTCGGCTCGGCCTGCCATTGCAAACCCATGCCGCGCTGAAAGAACGGCATTACGGTGCTTTTCAGGGACATACTTTCGAAGAAGCACGACAGCACATCCCCCACGTCTACCGGCTGCATCAGGAGCGGGATGTCCACTTCGACCTGCAAGGTGGTGAAAGCCTGCACGGCTTTCAGCAGCGCATCATGCAATACATGCAGCAACTGGCGGAACACTATGCGGGAAAGCAGATTCTGGTAGTAAGCCATGGCGGCGTGCTGGAAATGGTGCACCGTACCGCCAGCGGCAAGGGCCTGAGCGGAGCACGCGACTTTCCCATTCCGAATGCCGCACTCAACTGGATTCGCTATCGGGACGGCGAGTGGGAAATTGAAAAATGGGCAGACCAGTCCCATCTGGACAGCAGTCTGGACGAGCTGTAAGCGCGGCACTGACAGATTGCCCCACCTGCCGCGACCAATACAAAAACCACCCGAGGAATGATCATGGACAAGCCAAGCTCCATCAGCGACGCCGACTGGCGCGCCCGGCTCAGCCCGGAACAATACCGCGTTGCCCGTCAGGGCGGCACCGAACGCCCGTTCAGCGGCGAACATTACCTGCGCACCGAACGCGGCGATTACCATTGCATTTGCTGTGGCAGCCTGCTGTTTCACTCGGATACCAAGTTTGATGCAGGCTGCGGCTGGCCCAGTTTCTGGGCCGAAGCTGCCGGCGAACGCATCAAGCGCCTGCGCGACACCTCGCACGGCATGATCCGGGTAGAAGTACGTTGCGCCAGCTGCGACGCCCACCTGGGCCATGTATTCCCTGACGGACCGGAACCCACCGGTGAACGTTACTGCATCAACTCGGTCTGCCTGAGCTTCAAGCCTGCCGATTGATAGCCAAGTCAGGCCAGGGCCGTGTTTGAAACAGCGCCCTGGCTGATTTGCACCCGGTTGCGGCCGGTGTTTTTGGCTTGATAAAGCGCCTGGTCGGCCCGGCGACATAGCTGATCGAAGCTTTCGCCACCCAGCCAGGCAGCCACGCCAATACTGATGCTGTAGCGACACTCACCAAAACGGCTGCTCACCGGCCGCTGCTGGGCATGCAAACGCAGCCGCTCTGCCACCAGCCAGGCAGCTTCAATTGGGGTATCCGGCAGCAGGACGGCAAACTCCTCTCCCCCCAGCCGTCCCAGTGCATCATGGCTGCGCAAGTGTCCGCGCACCATCTCGGCAAAAGCACACAGCACTTCGTCACCTGCAGCATGGCCAAAGGTGTCATTGATGTTCTTGAAGTGGTCCAGGTCGATCAGCAGCAACACCAGTGGCCGGCGGTTAGCCGCCGCCTGCAGGATCAATTGCTGACCGGTGGCAAACAGATGCTTGCGTGACAGCGCACCGGTCATGAAATCACGATTGGCCGCATCCTCGGCCTGCGTCTGCAAGGACTCGTGCAGCATCAGCACCGCCGCCATGGACAAGGCCGGCATGATGGCGGCGCCCAGGCACAGCAGGATGATGTTCCAGCCACTGGCCAGCATGATGCTGGTTGGCTCCGGGTGCAGTTGGTAAAAGTAGACCGCCCGCACCACCTGCGTCACCGCCAGCAGGCAGGACAGGCCAGTGAGCAAGCGATAATGGACACTGCGGCGGTGACCGCGATAATGCGACACCATCAACCATGCTGTTGCCAGGCACACCAGCGCGGCATAAATGGAAATGGCCATCACCCGCATGGGCAGGCTGTTATCGACATAGCGCCAGTAAGTCACGCCCAGCACTTGCAGAATCGCCCCGCCAAGCAACAGGCGCCAGCGCGGCGGCCGACC
Source organism: Aquitalea sp. ASV11 (assembly GCF_016429185.1). Classification (NCBI taxonomy): domain Bacteria; kingdom Pseudomonadati; phylum Pseudomonadota; class Betaproteobacteria; order Neisseriales; family Chromobacteriaceae; genus Aquitalea; species Aquitalea sp. ASV11. Next base: position 25,422 of record NZ_JAELUD010000053.1, on the reverse strand, counting down.
CAGGAAAGAGGCGCAGCCCGCATAGTACATCGCCAGGGACAAGGCCTGAACGCCATTGGCCAGCACAATGGAGATACTGTCCGGCACCATGCCGCGCAAGCCCAGCAATGGCAGGTAGATGACAACCGCACAATTGGCCACCAGCCACTGCCAGACCCCGGGCAGGCCGCTACGCCGCAGCGAAGCAAACGCCATGCACAGCGCCATGCTCAGCAATTCGGTGGTCAGGAAGATCGGTGCCAGCACCAGTGCGGGGTCGATAGTCATCAAATGGATTAGTGTGCCAACATCTGCCGCCCTGGTGGCACGGGACGCCGCCGAGGCAGGATACAATCCAGCTTTATACCAAAAATGACAGCTGACAGCAGCATTTAAAACAAATATTCACATTCAGACGGCATGCGGGCACAATCCGTACAACACATGCCACGTGCAGGTCATGCCATGCCCCCGACTGCAGATTCAGCAAGCAAACGCGTCCATTGCCTGGATTGCCAGCACTACCATATCAGCCATGATGTCCGCTTTCCTTATGCCTGCCGCGCACTGAAGATCAAGAGCAAGCGCCAGCCCTGCCAGGATGTGCTGGAGGCTTCCGGCCAGCCTTGCCTGTACCGGCAACAGAAAACCGCCAGCAAGCCTTGAAAGGTGACGTCTACGTCTCCATTTGACTATGCTGATTCCGGTTTTCCTTTTCCCTGCCCTTGCTGCGCATTACCATGCATGACCAAGGAAGATCACCGGCAGCAAACCTGCGCCGTTTGCCACATACATCACGGATTAACAGCGGCTGGTGCCGGGCCCATCCTACGACCACAGTCGGTAGCGGGACCGTGCCAGCCATCTAAGATAAAGGCCAAAGCCACCATGAGCAAAACGGATTCCAACGCCAACACCCCAGACAGCGTTTCTTCCCGCATACGCTATCGTTTGCAGAATGCCGGCGTGCGCTTTCACGCCAACGACAATATTGCCGACTTCATCAAGGACGATGAGCTGGACCTGCTGCAACAGGAAGTGGCAGAGAAAATGCAGGGCGTGCTGGAAAGCCTGGTGATTGACACGGTAAACGACCACAACACCCAGGACACCGCCCGTCGCGTGGCCAAGATGTTTGTGCGTGAAGTGTTTCGCGGTCGCTATGTGGCCAGCCCGCCCAATACCGAATTCCCGAATATCGAACAGCTCAACGAGCTGATGATTGTCGGCCCCATCACCGTGCGCAGTGCCTGCTCGCATCACCTGTGCCCCATCATGGGCCGGGTATGGGTGGGGGTGATGCCGAACGAACACTCCAATCTGATCGGTCTGTCCAAATACGCCCGCCTGATTGACTGGGTGATGACCCGTCCGCAAATCCAGGAAGAAGCCGTGATGCAGATTGCTGACCTGCTGATGGACAAGCTGCAACCGGATGGCCTGGCCATTGTCATGGAGGCGGATCACTTCTGCATGCACTGGCGTGGCGTGAAGGACAATAACTCCAAGATGACCAACAGCGTGATGCGCGGCTCCTTCCTGCGCGACGCCAACTTGCGCCGGGAATTCCTGTCGCTGATGCACAGAGGAAACTGACATGCTCGTTCGCCTGATTTATGCCAGCCGCAGTGCCACCCCCATCACCAGCGAACTGGTGCGACACATTCTGGACGCCGCCCATCAGCACAATACCGAGCGCGGCATTACCGGGGTGCTGTGTTACGGAGACGGTGTGTTCGTACAGGCTCTGGAGGGTGGGCGCGCCGAAGTGAACGCGCTCTATCAGCAGATTTGCCGCGACAACCGCCATCACGATGTCACCCTGCTGGCTTACGAAGAAATCGACCAGCGCGAATTTGCCTGCTGGTCGATGGCACAGGCACCGCTGGACAAGAAAAATGCCGCCTTGTTGCTGCGGCATTCATCCAGCCCGGTGCTGGACCCCTTCCGCCTCAGCGGCCAGACCACCAGCCGCTTGCTCAGTGAACTGGGCAACTCCGGCGGACTGCGCTCCAAAGGCTAAGTGCGGATCGGCGCTAGCGGGCCTAGCAGTCCGCTACTGCCAGCGGCAGGGTGATGCTGACACACAGCCCGCCCTGCGGCAGATTACTGGCGTGAATCCTGCCCTGATGGGAGTGCACGATACGTTGCGCCATGGCCAGGCCCAGGCCGTAGCCTCCCGGCTGGCTGTTTTGCTCGCTGCGGAAAAAAGGCTCGAAGATGGTTTCCAGTTCGTGCTCCGGCACACCAGGACCACAGTCACTCACCTCGATAGTGACCTCTGTTTCCGTTCGTCTCACCGCCAGTGACACCGCGCTACCCTTGCGCGTATGGTGAATGGCGTTGCGGATGACGTTCTCCAGCGCACGGGACAGCAACTCCGGCTGCATCATCACCTCGGCCATATCGCTTTGCAGCAGCAGAATGCTGCAGTCGTTGGCCTGCGCCTCGAACTCGGCATCCGGAATCAATTCTTCCAGCACAAAGTCGAGCGGCAACCGTTCCGGCGGATGCTGCGCCCCTTCTGCATCCAGCCTGGCCAATGCCAGTACCTCGCCCACCAGGGTATCCATGCGGCCGGATTCGCGCTCGATGCGCCCCAGCCATGTTTCCAGCTGATCCGGCTGCTGGCGCGCCAGATCAATGGCGGCATTCAGCCTGGCCAGCGGCGAGCGCAATTCGTGCGAAACATCATGGAACAGGCGACGCTGACCGATGATCAGCTGCTTGAGCCGCTTGGCCAGACTGTCAAAATCACGCCCCAGATCGGCCAGCTCGTCACGCCGCCCCCCCATCTTGCCAGCCAGATTGACATCCATCTCGCCCTTGGCCACCGACTGGAACGCTTCACTCATCAGGTGAATCGGCTTGGACAGATAACGCGCCAGAATGGCACCAAACAGCAAACTGGCCAGCAAGGCTGCGAAAATCGGCACCAATGGCACCGGACCAGGCTCTTCCGGTGGACGTCCCGGCATGCCAGGTGGCTGGCCGGGACGGCCTTCAGGCGGCGGCCCCGGTGGCAACAACACCAGCCGGTAGTGCGTGCCATCGGCCAGGCTGACTTCCCTTGCCGGACGATGATTGAACAGATCCGGCCCAGGCGCGGCGCGCCCCAGCAATTCATGCCCCTGATCATCCAGAATGTACAGATAATCACGGCCACGCGATTTCATGCCCTCCAGCTGCTGGCGCAAGCCGGCAGGGCCTTCATGACGCAGCAAGGCGGCGGCCATGTCCAGCACTGTCCCGTCCATCGGGTGATGCTGTTCAATGGCCGCCGCCGTTTCGCTGCGGTGCTTGAACCAGAAAACCGCCCCCACGCCGACCACGGTGCAGATTTGCGCCAGCCATAGTATGAGGAACAACTTCCAGAACAAGCGTCCCATCTCAGGCCTTGATGAACTGGTAACCGCGGCGGACCACGGTCTGGATGCAGATACGGCCCGGCGCAACCCGCGCCAGCTTCTGGCGAATGCTGCTCATGTGCACGTCGACACTGCGGTCGAAGCGTGCCAGCGGCCGTCCCAAGGCCTGCTTGGACAGGATATCCTTGCCGACCGGCTGACCGGCATTGCGCACCAGCAGCTCCAGCAAGCTGTATTCGGTGCTGGTGAGTTCCAGCACGGTGTCACCCCATTGCGCCCGGCGCTCGCCCGGCCACATGGTGAGGGGGCCTTCACGCAGCATGTCTATTTCGTGCGCCGGCTGTGCCTGATTGCCGATGCGGCGCAGGATGGCACGTATGCGGGCCAGCAGTTCGCGTGGCGTGCAGGGCTTGGGGACATAGTCATCCGCGCCCAATTCCAGACCCAGCACCCGGTCGGTATCGTCGCCACGGGCGGTGAGCATCAGGATGGGCAGCATGCTGTGCTCGCGCACCCGGCGCAACACCTCTACTCCGCTGATGCCGGGCATCATCACGTCCAGCACCATCAGGTCAAACTGCCCTGACAGCGCCTGCACCACGGCACTGGTGCCATCGCTCACCTTGTGCACCTCACACGCCTCACGCTCCAGATAGCTACCCAGCATGTCGGCCAACTCAATATCGTCATCCACCAGCAGTATTCGCATTTTCCATCCTGATTATTCTGTCGCCTCCCTCTCCCGGAGGCTTTCGGCAGACATGATCCACATCACGACACGGCGCGGGTGAAGTTTTACCGCCATTTACACCGCTTGATGGCGCTTTACGCCGGGCTAACCGTTATTAACAGTACAAGCGCGCATCATGCATGACGGTAGCCGCTTGCTTGCCCTGCCCGGGTCCCTCTCTCATCTGCGGCGGCTACCACCCTTTGCAGCGGCAGAAATTGCCTGCCTGCCGGACAAAAACGCCGGCAAGTCACTGTAAGCCATGGATTCCGGTCACATCTGCAGCACGCTGCCCAGGCGGTGGCGGCAATTATTTCCGCCACCATCACCAGGAAAACAGCGCAATCAGGCGCAACCTTAGCAGAATGCCGACGCTTTTCCGCACGCCCCCACATTCGCTAACATTTCCTAACATTTATTTACGTCTTTACCGTTATTTACTGGCCTGGAACTTGCCTGTTACCCGGCATCGCGCCCGCCTGCAGCCATTGGGCATGACTGGCGACAGCGCACCGCTCACGCATTCGGATCAGGAGCCATCATCATGAGCATCTCGGGCATCAGCAGCAGCACTTCCATTTACGGACTCAGCAGCAGCCAGTCCTCCGGCAGTACCTCCGGCACCGGCGAAACCCGTCACCATGGCAAACACCGTGGCAGCGGTAACGACGCCTTCATGCAAAGCGTGGAGCAGGCATTGAGCCAACTGGGCATCACCCTGCAAGCGCCAACCAGCAGCAGTGCCAGCAGCAGCAACACGAATAGCAACAGCAATAGCGCACTTGCCAGCCTGCAAGCCCCTCCGCCGCCACCGCCGGATGACGATGGGGACGACGACAGCGTCAGCAGCACGAGCAGCACGCAAAACCCCAGACAGGCCATGCACACTTTCATGCACGACCTGTTTGCCGCGTTGAAGTCCAGCAGCAATAGCGATAGCAGCAGTGACAGCAGCACGGCCAGCGCTTCCACTTATGGCAATGCGGAAAGCCAGTTGCAAAGCCTGATTCAGCAGCTATCCAGTGGCACGTCCAGCAATTCCGGCACCTTGAGCACCCTGCAGAACGACTTCAACAATCTGCTCTCCAGCGTGCAAGGCAGCAGCAATACCAGCGCCAGCGACTCCAGCACCTCCGGCAGCAGTACTTCGGCCAATCTGCAATCCTTCCTCAGTGCACTGCTGCAAAACCTGCAAAACAGCCAGACCAACCAGTATGCATCTTCGGTAGGCAGCCTGATCAGCACCCAGGGCTAAGCGGCCTTACGGCAGCGCCGCAACATGGTGTTGCAGGCGCTGCTGCAGGAATTCGCGCAGGCGCACCACCAGCGGCGACAGCATCATCCGGTGCGGGCATACCAGGTAGAGGGGAGCCCGCTCGGTCTGGTATGCCGGCAGCAAGGCCTGCAAGGTGCCGGCCCGCAGATCATCCATCACATCCAGTCTGGACTTGTAGGCAATACCGAGCCCGGCCAGTGCCCAACGGCGCACGATTTCTCCGTCGTCGCTCTTGAGCCGCCCATCCACCGCGACACTGACCCACTCTCCCTGATGGCCAAAGCGCCAGCGCTCGTGCAAGGCATCACCCAGCACGAAACGCAGGCAGGCATGAGCAGACAGGTCTTCGGGTTTGAGCGGATGGCCATGACGGGCCAGGTAGTCCGGTGCAGCACACAGCACGCGGCGGTTATCAGGCAGCAAGGGCAGCGCCACCAGGCTGGAGTCTTCCGGCACGCCATAGCGCAAGGCCAGATCCACCGGCATGCGGTACAAATCGGCCAGCCGGTCACTGATATGCAGTTGCAAGCGTACGGCGGGGTGCTCGGCCAGAAACTCATCCAGCCACGGGCGCAGCCGTTGCCGGCCAATATCGGATGGCATGGACAGGCTGAGCAACCCTTGCAGCGCCTCCCTGCCCGCCGCCAGCGCCTGGGCTCCCGCTTGCAAGGCTTCCAGCGCCACCGTGGCATGTGCCAGATAACGCTCTCCGTCAGCAGTCAGCCGCAGGCTGCGGGTGGAGCGCACCAACAGACGACAGCCCAGTTCCTGCTCCAGACGCTTGAGTGCTGCACTGGCCACCGCCGGGCTGATATCCAGCGCGCGCGCAGCGGCAGACAGGCTGCCCAGCTGCGCGGTTTGCAGCAGAATCTGCACATCCTCCAGCCTGACCATGCATCCCCCGGAAAAATTCAGAATCAAACACCGCACGCAGCCGACTGCCAGCCCGCCCGGCAACTGCCCGGACAGCCTGAAGCAGGTTCAGGGCAGAAAGGATTTCATATTGTATTTCTGCACCAGCTGCTGGTAAGCAGCACTCTGGCGGTAACGGCGCAACGCATCCACATAAGCGTCTATCCGCCCGGACGGCATGGCCTTGCGGGAAAAACCAAGATAGAAATCACCGATCAGCCAGTGCGGCTGACGCAGGGCCACCACCTGGGAGGACAAGCCCGGCATGGCCACTTCCAGCGACTGCAGTGAAGTACCATAAGCCACGGCAATGTCGATGCGCCCGGCCAGCAGCTTGGAAAATACTTCTTCCTTGGAGCTGGCATTCATGTCGATCTTCCAGCACCTCTGCATGGCATCCTGCACGGTCTGCCCATAGAAATAATTGCTGGCCGCGGCCATGCGAAACCCGGCGTAACGGCAGGGGTCATGGCTGTCGGGAAAGCGCTGCTGCTGGTTGCGGCGGACAAACAGGCCGGCATATTGCCGGTGCTGGATGGCTGCCGGCAGGAATACCGCGTAGCGTTCACGCTCCGCCGTGCGGGCCAGATAACTCAGCGCATCCACCTGCCCCAGCTCCAAGCTGCGCAAGGCGCGTTGCCAGGGCATGGGCTTGTAAATCACATGCCAGCCCAGCCGTGTGGCCACCTGGTCGATTTCTTCCAGATGAAAGCCACCATGGGCCTTGCCATCCCCCTGCACATACTCAAAGGGATGGTTGTCCGACTCCTCGACGGCGACGACAAAATCCTGGCCCAGGGCAACGCCGCTGGCGCACAAGCCAGTCAGCAGCAGCAACAGGCAAACGCAGGCCTGCACGGCCCTACTGTGCCTCATGACAGAAAAATTCCGCTCAGCCCGCCGTTCCGCCCACTGTCAGGCCACCATCGATGCGCAAGGTGGGCTGCCCCACGCCCACTGGCACGCTCTGACCTTCCTTGCCGCAGACGCCAACGCCCTGATCCAGCGCCATGTCGTTACCGATCATGGAAACATGGCCCAGCACATCCGGCCCGTTACCGATCAGCGTGGCGCCCTTGACCGGATAGGTGAGCTTGCCGTTTTCGATACGCCAGGCTTCCGAAGCGGAAAACACGAACTTGCCACTGGTGATGTCCACCTGACCACCGCCAAAATTGGCGGCATACAGGCCGTCCTTCACCGAAGCGATGATCTCGGCCGGATCATGCTGGCCACCCAGCATGTAGGTGTTGGTCATGCGCGGCATCGGGATATGCGCATAGGACTCGCGCCGGCCATTGCCGGTGGGAGCCACCTGCATCAGCCGGGCATTCATGGCGTCCTGCATATAGCCCTTGAGAATGCCGTCCTCGATCAGCACGGTACGATTGGTCTGATTGCCTTCGTCGTCAATGGCCAGCGAACCGCGACGGCCATCCAGCGTGCCGTCATCCACCACGGTCACGCCGGCAGCAGCCACCCGCTGACCTAGTTTGCCGGAGAATGCCGATGTACCCTTGCGGTTGAAGTCGCCCTCAAGGCCATGGCCAATGGCTTCATGCAGCAACACGCCCGGCCAGCCGGAGCCCAGCACCACCGTCATTTGCCCGGCAGGTGCCGGACGTGCCTCCAGATTGATGAGGGCCTGATCCACTGCCTGACGCACATATTGCTCCACCAGTGCATCGTCAAAGCGGGTCAGGTCGAAACGGCCACCGCCGCCGCCAGAACCCTGCTCGCGCCGGCCGTTGTGCTCGACAATCACATGCACAGACAGCCGCACCAGCGGACGCACATCGGCAGCGCGCACGCCGTCATGGCGGGCCACGTAAACCACATCGTATTCCGAGGCGACGCCGGCCATCACTTGCAACACGCGCGGGTCCATGGCGCGAGCCAGTTTTTCCACCTTTTCCAGCAAGGCCACCTTGGCCGCCGCCTCCAGGCTGTAACACGGGTCGATGGCCGGATAAAGGTCACGTGCGCGCTGTGGGGACTGCTTGCCGGCACTGCCATCGCCACCCGCCAGCCCGATGGCGCGTACCGCATCGGCAGCGCGGGAGATGGCGTCCACGCCGATATCGTCGGAATAGGCAAAGGCCGTCTTGTCGCCAGCCACAGCACGTACCCCTACCCCCTGATCAATACTGAAGCTGCCGGATTTGACAATGCCTTCCTCCAGGCTCCAGCCCTCGCTGCGGGTGTACTGGAAATAAAGGTCGGCATAATCCACGGCATGCTGGCGCATGCGGGAAAAGGTTTTCTCGATCACGGACTCATCCACGCCAAATGGCGAGAGCAGCAGTTGATCGGCAATGGTGAAAGCGTCTTGCATGGTGGGTCTTTCTGTCAAAGCACGCGGTGCGCCAGCGCGGGCAGGCCGCTACGCACCGATTGCAGCAATGCGGGGTCCAGTTCGGCCAGCACGACACCTTCGCCGCTGGCCTGTTGCGCCAGAATGCGCCCCCAGGGATCGATAATCATGGATTGGCCATGGGTCTTGCGGCCATTCTCGTGGGTACCCCCCTGGCCGGAGGCAATCACGAAGCACTGGTTTTCAATGGCGCGGGCTCGCATCAGCACCTCCCAGTGGGCTTCGCCGGTAGTGGCCGTGAATGCGGCGGGCAGTATCATCACGTCAAACGGCGCAAGCTTGCGGAAAAGCTCGGGAAAGCGCAAATCGTAACAAATGCCGCAGGCAACCTCTGCCAGTCCGATATCCACCTTTACCGGCTCATGTCCGGCAACAATGCTGTCCGACTCGCAATAGCGCTCGCCATTACCGGTATAGCCAAACAGATGGATCTTGTCGTAGCGGGCCTGCACCACGCCATCGGGGTCGAACACCAGCGTGGTGTTGAATACCTTGCCTGCTTCGGGGCTCTGCAACGGAATGGTACCGGCCGCCAGCCACACCTTGTTGTCACGCGCCATCGCGGCCAGGGCAGTCTGCAAGGGGCCACTGCCCATTTCTTCGCAAATGGCCACCTTGTCGCCATCTTTTCTGCCCATCAGGCAAAAATATTCCGGCAGCACCACAAAAGCCGCTCCGGCGGCAGCGGCCTTGGCCACCAGCGCTGCGGCACGGGCCAGATTGGCTGCCACATCGGTACCGGACACCATCTGCACGGCAGCTGCTATAAATTTCTGTTTCATGGCGTGATGATCCGCTTGCTGTTTCTCAAAGGTTCTACTGCCCGTTTCTCCACCTTCGGGTTGGCAAAGGAACCGGTCAGGTCGTACTCGACCGACAAAATCTTGCCGACCGGATCTTGGAATACTTTCTGTGCCGCCAGTGCTGCCACACCCACCACGGGGTTGAGCAGTGCTGCACCCGCAGCCAGCGCCACGCTCTCGGCCAGATGAGGCTGCACCTTGATGTGGACATCCTGGGTTTCGCTGGCCAGGTTCACCTGCCCGCTGAGGAAGACATCCGCTGCCGGCCCTTTCAGGTGCACATTATCAGAAACGAATACACCCTTGCTGATGCGGGCATCGCCGGTAATGGAGTCAAAGGCAAAACCGTCACTGAATACATCGGTGAAATCCAGCTTCACCCGCCGGGTGAGCGATTGCAGGCTCAACACCCCGAGCAGACGGGCTGCACCCGGGTCCACCTTGGCAAAGCGGCCGTTCTTCAAAGACAGGGTCATGTCCCCGGACAGCTGTTTGACACTGAGATCGAACAAGCCGCCCGGCCAGCGCATATTACCGGCCAGCGTGCCTTCGCCCTTGCGGAATGTGTCCTGCAAGCCCACGCGGGCCAGCAGTTTGCCTACATCGGTACTGTCTACCCGGTAACGGGCATCCACTTCCTTGCCATCCTCGCTGCGCCGCACCCGGACGCTGCCCTGCAAACTGCCTTCGGCCGCATCCAGTCGCAAGGGATTGAGCAGCCAGTCACGCCCTTCGCGACGCGCCCGCACGTCCAGCTTGCCCACCGAGCGGTTCTGGTACACCAGATCGCCCACATGGATATCCAGTGCCGGCCAGTCGCCCTTGTCCGACATCGTGTTGTCGCCATCCGCCGCACTGCCTTTTTCCGGCGGGTTGAGCAGCGCATAGGCCAGATTGGCGCGCAGCAGGCCGTTTCCTTCCGGCAAGTATTCAATATTGCCACTCATTTCATGCGCCCGCACATCCAGCGACCAGCCGTGGCGAATCCGCCGGTTGCCAAGGCTGGCCGTCACCTTGTGCAGACTGCCAGCCCAGCTGTCCAGCTGCGGCGTTTCCAGATCAATCTGCAAAGGCAGGTCAATCTGCAAGGGCTTGCCCGCAGTTGCCGCATTGCCATGCAAACCGGAAGGCCCGGCAATGGCATCCACCCAGGCAGGCAAATCCACCTTCGGCGCAGCCAGACGCAACAGCAAGCCCTCATCAGGCTGCTTGCCCACCGGGCGACCGGAGGCAATTACCCCGGTTTTCAGATTGCCGTGTTCATCCAGCAACAGGCTGCCGCTGGCCACGGTGCCGACATCCAGATCCAGCCGTACCGGCTGCTGTGCCGTTTTGCCGGGTGTCACCCGCAATGACAGCGGCAACACGTCCGCAGCCTGCTTGCCTGCCGGAGCCGGGGCCAGAATGCTGACGCCCTGCAAGCCGGACTGCACCGTCAGGCTTTCCAGCCCCTTTTGCACCGCAAACTGAATGCCGAACGGCGCATGGCCACTGACGTAAGGAGCCAGCACCGGCAGATAGCGGTCCAGCGCCTGCTTGCTGTCGGCCTCGCCACGGATATCAAAATTCATGCGTCCGGCCGCTGTACTGGCTGCCTTCAATACAAAGGCTCCGCCCAGCGCCTTGAATGCCACGCCACTGGATTCCACTCCATGTTCGGTAAAGGTCAGCGTGCCTTGCGCCTGCGACAGCGGCGGAATCGGCAGCGTCCGGAAACCCAGCTGATTGCCGGACAGCAGGATGTCGCCACGCACCTTGGGCGTTTCATGCCCCGAGAGAGGAATACCCAGCTTGAGATTGAGCGCAGCGTTGCCACCAGCTTGCAGATTGCCGGTAAAGCCATCCAGCCAGCCGTCCACCGGACTGGCAGTAGTGAACTTCAACATGCTGGCCAGCGGTCCTTGCGCCCGCCCTTGCACCGTCAGCACCGGCTGGGTGGCACCCAGGTTGTCTATGCCAACCTGTACGGCAGACAAAGGCACACCCAGCGTGCTGGCGGAACGCGCGGCAATCAGCATTTTTTCGTTATGGAAACCCAGATCGGCCTGAATGTTGTCGATGGTGGGCCAGCCTTTTTCATACAGCAGCTTGCCCTGCTCCACCTTGGCATCCACGCTGAACTGCCCGCCCTTGCCACCGGCAAAGGGGAAGTTGGCCAGATCGCCTTTCAGAATCATGCGCACATCACGCGCAGTACCACCCAGCAAGGCCTGCTTCAGCCAGCGCAGGGTATCCTCTCCCACCGCATGCGGCAGATAGGCCGGCACCCGTTCAGCCGCCACTTGATCCACGCTGGCCGTGAAATCCACCACGCCGGGGCCGCTTTCACCATGGTGATAATGGCCACCAAACCGCCCCGTCAGGTCGGCATTGGCAAAACTGACATCCTGAAAATCGACATCGGTTTGCTTGCCCTGGTTTTTCCAGTCCACGCGGGCATTGAGCCGGTCAAAATTCAGCAGCTGCGGAAAGACCACCGGATAATTCAGCGTGGCATGACGGCTATCCAGTTGCAGGCTGCCGCCCTGCTCGCCAAAACGCAGTGAGCCACTGACACCGCTGATACCAGGTACCGTGGCAAAGGCCTGCCAGGCCAGGGAATCAAAACGGGTGGCCACCGTATATTGACGCGGCGACTGCAACGGCCCGGTCCAGCCTAGCGACAGGTTTTTCAGCTGGCCGCTGGGTGCAAAGCGGGAGAACAGCGAATTGCCATCCCCGCCCAGCGCACGGATGAACGGCGTCAGATGGGCAACATTGACATTATCCAGCGTCAACTGGCCATGCCCTTGCTCACCCGGCAACCAGTCGCCACGAATGCTGGAATTGTCGAAAGCCAGCCCGCTGGAACTGGCCAGGGTCAGATTGGATGCATTGATGACATACGCCCCCTTGGCCGAGCGTTCCAGCTGCAACTTGCCGCTGATCACAGGCAGAACCAGGGTGTGGGCATCCCGCGGGGTATAGGCGGCATTGTGAATGCTGACATCGGCCTGCAAGCTGTTGATATGGCCATCGGAGAAATCAGCCTCCAGCGTGCCACTGCCCTCGCCACGATTCACCAGGCCGACTTTTTCCATATAGCGCGACAACATGCCGGCCTGTGCGCCATTGAGCCGCACCCGTACATTACCCGACCAGTCGCGCCACTGGCTGAAATCATTGCCACGCCAGGACAGTTCCATGTCGAAGCCTTTGCCCAGCGTCACCACCGGCCGGCCGGACAGCGTCAGGCGGTGGCCCAGCAAGGTCTTGCCCAGGACCAGCTGGCCGCCTTGCAAGTCCAGCCGTGGCAGGCCGAACATTTTGTCTTCCCAGCTGATATGCGCCTGGCTGATTTCAATACGGCGCTGGCGCAGCAGCCAGTTGGCGGAGGGCTCGCTCCCGGCAGCTTCCGGGCGGGCCGGACTGGCCGACAAGTCAAAGCCGTTGAGCAGGATGTGACCATCGACATTGCGCACCAGCGCCACACTGGGCCCCTGAATCACAATGCTGGAAAACAAAGGTTGCCAAGACAATAGCGACAACCAGGAAGGCAGCACCGTCACCTGTTGCAAGGTCAGCGCATCGCCACTCACCGGGTTGGCAATGCGCAGCCCGCCCATTTGCAGCTGCGGTGCCATGTCCTGCCATTGCCACTGCCCGGACAGGGCGGCAATGCTGACCTGCCGCCCGCTGGCTTCGGACAGGCTGTGTTCCAGCTGCGGGCGAAACTGCTCCAGCCGGGGCAGAAACCACCAGTTGAACACGGAAAATGCGCTGCCGATCATCAGGATTGCCAGCACCAGCAACAGGCCGGCGATGCGCAGGACTCTGCGCAGCAAGCGGATGACGTGGATTCTGGCAAGCAGATACAGGGGCTTTTCCAAATGAGCTAAACCGATACAATGAAGTGTTATCAGGACCAACCAGCGAGTGCAGCGCCATTATGCCAGCAAACCCGGAGCATGCCATTGCCCAGAGCCGTGCCTTTTCACTTTATCTGGACCGTCTGCTGACGGCACGGCCAGAGCAACTGGCGTTGTTGCAAGCACGCCTGCTGCATCCGTTTGATGCTGCCGAAATGGCAGGTTTTGCACCGTGGGACACACTGGACAGCCCGGAAGGCATGAGCGCCGCCCTGCGACGGCTGCGCCAGGCGGTGATGGCCCGGCTGATCACCCGGGACCATAACGGGCTGGCCAGCCTCGACGAAGTGGTCAGCACCATCAGCCAGCTGGCCGAATTTGCCGTACAGCAGTCACTGGCGTCGGCCTGTCGCGCCTTGCCGCAATACGGCCAGCCCATTGGCGAGGACAGCGGCGAAGTCCAGCAACTCATTGTCATTGGCATGGGCAAGCTCGGTGGTGGTGAATTGAATGTCTCATCCGACATCGACCTGATCTTCATCTACCCCGAAGGCGGCGAAACCAGTGGCCCGCGCAAGATCAGCAATCACGAATACTTCAGTCAGGTCGGCAAGCGCATCATCAGCCTGATCAACGACGTCACACTGGACGGCCAGGTATTCCGTGTCGACATGCGCCTGCGTCCTTACGGTGACTCCGGCCCGCTGGTGATGAGTTTCCCGGCACTGGAAAACTACTTGCTCACCCAAGGCCGGGAATGGGAACGCTACGCCTGGATCAAGGCCAAGGCACTGACCGGCGATGTGGCCGGCCTCGCTGACATGGTGCGCCCGTTTGTGTATCGCAAGTATCTGGATTACAACGCCTACGGCGCCATGCGCGAGCTGCACGCCCAGATCCGCCGCGAAGTGGCCCGGCGCGACATGGCCGACAATATCAAGCTGGGGCCGGGCGGCATCCGTGAAGTGGAATTCATTGCCCAGGTATTCCAGCTGATTCGCGGCGGTCGCGACAAAACCCTGCAACTGCGCAGCACCCGCGCCACGCTGGACCGGCTGGCCGAATTGCGCCTGCTGGAACCGGCAGCCGTAGCGGAACTGCAAGAAGCCTATGCCTTCCTGCGCAATCTGGAACATCGCCTGCAATACCTGGACGACCAGCAGACCCAAACCCTGCCCGCCAGCGAAGAAAACCAGGCCAAGATTGCCCACAGCATGGGCTATCAGAACTGGCCCGCCTTCCTGGATGCGCTCAACACCGAACGGCGCAAGGTGACGCGTCACTTCGAGCAGGTCTTCATCCTACCCACCGAAACCGCGCCGGACCATCCCCTGTCCTGCCTGTGGAATGACATTGGCGAACAAGACCCTTCCCCCCAGCTCAGCACCCTGGGGTTTGATGATATTGCCGGCGTCACCGGCCAGTTGCGTGCACTGGCACAAAGCCAGCGCTACCAGCAGATTCCGCTGGCTGGCCGCAAGAAATTCGACGCGCTGATGCCGCCCTTGATCGAGGTATCCACCCACTTCCCCAATCCGGCAGCCACCCTGTCGCGCATCATCGGGCTGATGGAAGCCATCAGCCGACGCGCATCCTACCTGGCCCTGCTCACCGAATACCCGCAGACCCTGCAACGCCTGGCCACCCTGTGCTCGGCCAGCGCCTGGGTATCCACCTACCTGACGCGCCACCCCATCTTGCTGGACGAACTGCTGGATGCCCGCGTGCTGTACGCCACGCCCGACTGGCCCACACTCGCCGCCCAGCTGGAACAGCAAATGCAGCAATCCGACGGCGACATCGAAGCCAAAATGGATACCCTGCGCCACTTCCAGCACGCCCAGGCTTTCCGCCTGGTGGCACAGGACATTGCCGGCATGTGGACGGTAGAAGCCCTGTCCGACCAGCTATCCATGCTGGCCGACACAGTACTGGATGCCACGTTGCGCCACGCCTGGCGCGACATTCCCAGCCGCCATACCGATACGCCGTGCTTTGCCATCATTGGTTACGGCAAGCTGGGCGGCAAGGAGCTGGGCTACGCCTCGGATCTGGACATCATCTTCCTCTACGACGACGAACACCCGGACGCTACCGAGCTTTACTCCCGGCTGGCACGCAAGATGTCCACCTGGCTGACCAGTGCCACCAGTGCCGGCATCCTGTACGACATCGACCTGCGCCTGCGCCCCAATGGCGCCAGCGGCCTCCTGGTCAGCTCGCTGCAGGCCTTCCGCAACTATCAGGAAAAGCAAGCCTGGGTATGGGAGCACCAGGCACTGACCCGCGCCCGTTACGTGGCCGGCGACAGCACCATCGGCAACGGTTTTGAAACGATACGTCACGATGTACTCACCCTGCAGCGAGACCACGACACCCTGCGCAGCGAAGTGCTTGGCATGCGCCAGCGCATGCTGGAAAGCCACCCGCCACACGAGCACGACGTCAAACATGCACGCGGCGGCATCATCGACATCGAATTCATCGTGCAATACCTGATTCTGGCCCATGCCCGCCAGCTACCGGCCTTCACCGGCAATACCGGCAATATTGCCCTGCTGGCGGTGGCGGCCGAGGCCGGGCTGGTGAGTCACGCGCTGGCCGAACAGGGTCGCAGCGCTTACCGTTACTACCGCAAACTGCAGCATGCGGCACGACTGAACGAAAGCAGCAAGGTGGAAGTCAACGACACACTGCGCCAGCACTACCAGCAAACCCAGGCGCTGTGGCTACAGGTTTTTGGCGCAGACAGCCTGACCTGACCGGGTTTTTCACCGGTGACGGTTCACAACGGCAACACTGGCGGTATAATCGCCTGCTAACAAAACACAATGACGGAGAGCTCCAAGATGTCGATGGCAGATCGTGACGGATTCATCTGGTATGACGGCAAACTGGTTGACTGGCGCGATGCCACCACCCACGTACTGACCCACACCCTGCATTACGGCATGGGCGTGTTTGAAGGCGTGCGCGCTTACGAAACCCCCAAGGGCCCGGCCATTTTCCGCCTGCAGGATCACACCGACCGCCTGTTCCGCTCCGCCAAGATCCTGGGCATGAACCTGCCCTTCAGCAAGGACGAGATCAACCAGGCCCATCTGGACGTGGTGAAAGCCAACAAGCTGTCCTCCTGCTACTTCCGTCCGATGGCCTTCTACGGCTCGGGCAAACTGGGCGTGGCGCCGAAAAAGGACGATGTGCAAGTCATCGTGGCCGCATGGCCGTGGGGTGCTTACCTGGGTGAAGAAGGCCTGGAAAAAGGCATCCGCGTGAAGACATCCTCCTTCACCCGTCATCATGTCAACATCACCATGTGCAAGGCCAAGGCCAACGGCAACTACATGAACTCCATCCTCGCCAACAACGAGGCCACGGCAGACGGCTATGACGAAGCCCTGCTGCTGGACGTGGACGGTTTCGTGGCCGAAGGCTCGGGCGAGAACATCTTCATCGTGCGCAAGGGCAAGCTCTACACCCCGGACCTGACCTCCGCACTGGAAGGCATCACCCGCGACACAGTGGTGCAGATTGCCCAGGAGCAAGGCCTGGAAATCATTGAAAAACGCATCACCCGCGACGAAGTCTACAGCGCCGACGAAGGCTTCTTCACCGGTACTGCCGCCGAAGTCACCCCGATCCGCGAACTTGATCGCCGTGCCATTGGCGAAGGCACGCGCGGCCCGATCACCGCAGCCATCCAGCAAAAGTACTTCAATATCGTGAAGGGCCTGGATGCCGAACACGAACACTGGCTGACCTACGTCAAGTAAACACACCCAAGCAGCAAGGGCCGGCGCTGCCGGCCTGACAAGGAAAGACAATGGCTGAACTCAAAGAAAATACCCGTCGCGTCATCGAAGTCACCGCGAAGGACCTGCCCCTGCACTGCCCGATGCCGGACATGGTGGCATGGAACTCCCACCCGCGCGTTTTCCTGCCGGTACACAAAACCGGCGAAGCACTGTGCCCCTACTGTGGCACCCAGTACAAGCTGGTTGGCCCGGTAGGACACCACCACTAAGTCCAGGCTTGGCCGACGGCATGCGAAAGGTGCGGGCTTCCGCACCTTTTTCGCTTGCCCGCTCACCAAATCAACGCCAGCTTGCTGCCACCCGGCCCCCAGGCTGGCGCTGATTTGGAAGCGGAACCCTTCATGAAGAAAAAAATTCTGGTCATCGGCCCCTCCTGGGTTGGCGACAGCGTCATGGCCCAGCCTCTTTACCAGCGGCTGCACCAGCGCCACCCCGGCCTGGAACTGCATGTATTTGCCCCGGCCTGGACTCTTCCCCTGCTTGCTCGCATGCCGGAAGTGGCCAAAGCACACCTAAACCCTTTCGGCCACGGCGCACTGCGCTTGCGCGAACGCTGGGAAACCGCCCGCAAGCTCAAGGCCGAAGGCTTCGATCAGGCCATCGTACTGCCCAACTCGATCAAATCGGCCCTGATTCCCTTCTTTGCCGGCATACCGCTACGCACCGGTTTTATTGGCGAATCACGCTACTGGATACTCAACGACACCCGCGAACTGGACGAGCAGGAACTGCCCATGATGGTGGAGCGCTTCTGCGCGCTGGCCGAGGAGCGCAACACGCCCCTGCCTCGCCCCATCGACCATCCGGCACTGGTCACCAATCCGCAAAGCCAGCTGGAAACCGCCCGTCGCCTGCAACTGGACTCCAGCCGCCCGATTGTCGCCTTCTGCCCGGGTGCAGAATACGGCCCGGCCAAACGCTGGCCGGCCCGCCATTTTGCCGAACTGGCCAAGCGCTTTGCCGCTGCCGGCTTTGCCGTCTGGCTGTTCGGCTCGGGCAAGGACAAGGAAATCGGCGATGACATTGCCCGCCTGGCCGAGGGCACAGCCACCAATCTGTGCGGCAGCACCGGGCTGGAGGAAGCCATCGACCTGATGGGCCTGACCCAGCTTGCCGTCTGCAACGACTCCGGGCTGATGCACGTAGCGGCCGCCCTTGGCAAACCGCTGGTTGCGCTTTATGGCTCCTCCAGCCCGGACTTCACTCCGCCGCTGTCGGATCAGGCAGCGGTAGTCAGCCTCAATCTGGACTGCAGCCCCTGCTTCGAACGCAAGTGCCCCTACCAGCACACCAACTGTCTGGAACAACTGGGCCCGGACCTGGCATGGCAGGCTGCACAACGTTTTCTGCCCGAACTGGGCAAGACCACCATTCAACTGACCCGTAGTACATAGGCTGAACCATGAGCGCACAAGACAAGAACAATCAGCCCGAGGAAAACAGCCGCCGCATGGAACTGGTGCGGGCTGCTGCCAAACTGTTTCGCGACCAGGGCTACGAACGCACTACCGTGCGCGACCTGGGCAATGCGGTGGGCCTGCAATCGGGCAGCCTGTTTTATCACTTCCGTACCAAGGAAGAAATCCTGGTAGCCGTCATGGCGCTGGGCATCACCGCCACCACCGAACAATTGAGCGAAGCCATTGCCCGCGCCCGCAGCCCGCGCGACAAGCTGTCCGCCCTGTTTCATGTTCATCTGAATTCGCTACTGGGCGATAACCAGGCTGCCCTGGAAGTGATGCTGTACGAATGGCGCAGTGTCTCTGCCGCGGCAAAACCCGGCCTGATCGTGCTGCGCGACCGCTACGAGGCACTGTGGCAAGAAGTACTGGATGAAGCTGCTGCAGCCGGGCTGGTCAAGCAGGATACCCGCCTGCTACGCCGCACCCTGCTGGGCAGCCTGCACTGGTCGGTGCAGTGGTACAAGTCCGAGGGCGAACTGAGTGTGGATGCACTGGCAGAACGCATGCTGGCATTGGTATTGTTGAAGTAATCACACACTTCCGGCCCGGCCTGGTGATTTATCAGCAAACCCTGGACAATTTGTTCTAAAATCACAGAGTTAGCCCATTCATCAGGAGTTGCGCCATGGACAGCATCTCTCGCCTGCAAAGCAGCAGTGCCAGTACCACGGCCAGCCTGTTGCAGCAGAGCCGCAACAGTCGCGCAGCCAGCACCAGCCAGGCCACGGAAGACAGCAGCAGTTCGGCATCCGCCCGCAACGAAAGCACTACGCAACAGCTGCAAGCCAGCGGCAGCAGCCAGCAAGCGGTCGTCAGCACACCTTCCCGGCAAAGCCAGAACCGTTTCCAGATTGAACAGGCACTGGCAAGCCAGCTTACATCCAGCCAGGCCACCAGTGTCAGCACTGACAGCACTGACAGCACACGTACCGTGAATGCCAGCCGGGCCAGCAGTGAGTCGGACAGTACCGCCAGCAGCACCTCGGCAGCAGCCGTCAGCAGCCGCAGCCGCCAAATCACAGCCAGCAGCAATCGCAACAGCGAGCGCAACAGTAACGACAGCAATGCCACTGCGAGCAGCCAGTCGGCGCCAGTCCGCAATCAGGCGCAGCAGACGCTGGAAAACCAGAAGAACAGCGGCCAGATTGCCGTAGCGCAGTATCAGAGCAACCAGTCCCTGCTGGAGAGCTCCACTCAGGCAAGCAGCCGCCGAGTCAGCGAACAGGCCTGAACTGCCCGCCCATTAGATTGATACAAAAAAGAGTACAAGGGTCCGCTCCCTTGTACTCTTTTTTTAATTTCGGTTCGGCTATCTGACACCATGCTCTGCGGCCAGTGCCCTGGCTTTCAGCAAACCCGCCTGATCTCCCTGCTGTCCGGCAAGCGCATACCAGCGCACGGCCTCTCGCCAGTCTTCCTTCAGCCCCAGTCCATGCTCGTACTGGCTGGCCAGCAAATACTGTGCTCCTACATCGCCCTGCTCTGCCGCCGCCCGATACCAGCGCGCTGCACGGCCATAGTCCTGTGGCGCACCTCGGCCAAGGTAATACTGCGTGGCCACGCTCACCTGCGCATCCCGGTGCCCCTGCCTGGCTGCCGCCTCAAACAGGCGCGTCGCCTGTTGCAGGTCACGCGGCAAGCCATCGCCACTTTCATATACCTGGCCCAGCACAAACTGGGCTGAAGACAGCTGCGCGTCCACCGCCTTTTGCAGCCACTTCAAGGCCAGCTCGCGGTTGCGCGGCACGCCCTCACCACGCCAGTACAGCATGGCCAGATCATATTGCGCCACCCTGTCGCCTCGCTCGGCTCCCGCCTTGAACATGACAAAGGCTGCGGCATAGTCTCCGGACTGATAACTGGACCATCCGGGCAATGGCGGCGGCGGCGACCCAGCGACCGCAACGACAGGCAAGAGCAACGCGCATAGCAGCAGGGAATAACTTTTTCCAGGATTCATATGCCACCTCCTGCTGATTGGTCGTGACGACAGTGCATTTCTTACAGACGTAAAAAAAGCGGCAAGCGCCGCTTTTCCAATCAGGCCTGCTCAGGCCCGTACATCAATGCTTTGCCCCAGATGGGCCGGATTCGATGCCTGGCTGATTTGCGTGCCGGTATCGCTGGCACCCTGCACCAGCGACAGTACCGACTGACCTTCGGCCTGCAGTGATTTTTTCAGGGCGAACACCTGAGTGGCCGATGAAACATTCTGTCCGCTTACTTGACTTATTCCGTCCATGCCCCCACCTCCGCACTCATTACACGATTTAACAAGTCCAGTTTAGACCGCATGCGCCATTCTGTCATGGCAAAGCTGCTAAAATGACTGTTCAACGACCTAAAACAGGAACAACACGATGAGCAACACCCGTCACAGCCCCCTCCTGATCCTTGGTTCCGGTCCTGCTGGCTACACCGCCGCCGTTTACGCAGCACGTGCCAACCTCAAACCGGTGCTGATTACCGGCCTGGCACAAGGTGGCCAACTGATGACCACCACCGAAGTGGACAACTGGCCTGCCGATGCCAGCGGCGTGATGGGCCCGGAACTGATGCAGCGTTTCCAGCAACATGCCGAACGCTTTGGCACCGAAATGATCTTCGATCATATCCACACCACCCACCTGAATGAAAAGCCGATCCGCCTGGTAGGTGACGCAGGTGAATACACCTGCGACGCGCTCATCATTGCCACCGGTGCGTCTGCCAAATACCTGGGCCTGCCGTCCGAGCAGGCTTTTGCCGGCAAGGGCGTGTCCGCCTGCGCCACTTGCGATGGTTTCTTCTATCGCAATCAGGATGTTGCCGTGGTTGGTGGCGGCAATACCGCCGTGGAAGAGGCACTGTACCTGGCCAATATCGCCAAGCATGTCACGCTGATTCACCGTCGTGACAGCTTCCGTGCCGAAAAAATCATGATCGACAAGCTGATGTCGCGCGTGGCCGAAGGCAAGATCACCCTGAAGCTGAATGCCAATCTGGATGAAGTACTGGGCGACGACAGCGGCGTTACCGGCGCCCGCCTGAAGTTCAATGACGGCAGCACCGAAGACATCAAGCTGATGGGTGTGTTCATCGCCATCGGTCACCAGCCCAATACCGACATTTTCAAGGGTCAGCTGGAAATGGATGCCACCGGCTACCTGATCACCCGTGGCGGCCGCGAAGGCAATGCCACCCTGACCAGCGTAGATGGCGTGTTTGCCGCCGGTGACGTGCAGGACCACATCTACCGTCAGGCTGTGACCAGCGCAGCCTCCGGTTGCCAGGCAGCACTGGATGCAGAACGTTATCTGGACAGCCTGAAGTAATATCTTGAAGGCCTTCAAGGATACATTGAAGGAAATCCGCCGGCAGGGGCGTCTGCGTGACACCCCTGCCGCGCCGGTGTCTGTCCCTGCTCCGCCACCCGAACCTGATTTCAAGCAGCTGTTCAGCGATGTCAAACCGCTGAAATGCCAGCCGCGTCATATCCCTCCGCACAAGAAACCCAGCCCTCATCCGCGTCATCGCCACGGTCAGCACGCCCTGTCACACCAGGCCGAAATGGACATGTTGCGCCACATGACAGGCCTGTTTGAGCCGCAGGACAGTCTGGTGCAGTTCTCCCGCCCCGGCATGCCCAGCCAGACGCTCAAGCGTTTGCGCAATGGCCACTGGCCGGTTGCCTGTCAGCTGGATCTGCACGGCATGGACCGTTATCAGGCGCAGGATGCCCTGGCCCTGTTCCTGCACCGCGCGCGACACCGCGGGCCCTGCTTGCGCATCATCCACGGCAAGGGCTTTGGCTCCAATGGCCAGCCGGTACTGAAAAAGCTGGTGCGCACCTGGCTGAGTCACCATCCGGAAGTACTGGCTTTCTGCCAGGCCAATGAAACCATGGGTGGGGAAGGTGCGCTGCTGGTGCTGATACGACGTGGTCATCAGCCGGAAAGCGGTTCAGAATAAGGATGACAACAGTCAGAAATTTCCGCTAAGCTCAAAGCAAGGCGGTTGTATTCCCACCCACCACCACCGTCAGGAGTCTTGCATGTCAGGCACACCCTGCCCCGACTTCACCCTGCCCGGCACCGCCGGCACCACCTTTTCTCTTTCCGCTGCGTCCAAGCCGCTGGTGATCTACTTCTACCCCAAGGACAACACCCCGGGCTGCACCAACGAAACCATGGATTTCCGTGACCTGCATGCCCAGTTTGCCGCTGCCGGCGTCAGCATTGTCGGCATCTCGCGTGACAGCATCAAATCGCATGAAAACTTCAAGGCCAAGCTGGAATTGCCGTTTGAATTGCTGTCCGATGCGGAAGAAACCGTTTGTACCCTGTTTGACGTCATCCAAATGAAAAACATGTACGGCAAACAGGTAAGAGGCATCGAGCGCAGCACCTTCGTGATCGATGCCGCTGGCGTGATCGTGCGCGAATGGCGCAAAGTGAAAGTACCCGGTCATGCTGCTGAAGTTCTTGCCTTTGTAAACACTCTCTAACGCAGTGCCCCGGTCTGCCGACCGGGCTCTGCATCGCCAAGGGGTCCATCATGGTAAGCCGTAAGAAAAGCAAAACCACCAAGCTGTTCGTTCTGGACACCAATGTATTGCTGCACGACCCTACCAGTTTGTACCGCTTCGAAGAGCATGATGTTTTCATCCCCATCATCACGCTGGAGGAGCTGGACGCCCACAAGAGCGGCATGTCGGAAGTAGCGCGCAATGCCCGCCAGACCAGCCGCTTTCTGGACGATATCGTCAGCGGATGTGAAAACAAGATCGAAGCCGGCATCACGCTGAAAAATGCCAGTCGTGATGCCGCCACCGGCAAGCTGATCCTGCAAACCCAGGCCATTCACAGCGTACTGCCCGCCTCCCTGCCCGTGGGCAAGGCTGATAACCAGATCCTCGGCATCGTGATGGCCCTCAAGGAGCTCTATCCAGAGCGCTCGGTCATCCTGGTCTCCAAGGACATCAACATGCGCATCAAGGCCCGCGCGCTGGGCCTGGATGCCGAAGACTACTTCAACGACAAGGTGCTGCAGGATTCCGACCTGCTGTATACCGGCACCCGTGAAATCGACGAAACATTCTGGGAGCGCAATGGCAAGGACATGAAGTCCTGGCAGGAACAAGGCCGCAGCTTTTACCAGGTCAAGGGGCAGGATGTGCCCAATCTGCTGATCAACCAGATGCTGTGGCAGGAAGGCCCGCAGCCTTTGCAGGCGCGAGTGGTAAAGGTGGAAGGCAAGACTGCCGTCATCCAGACCCTGAAGGACTACAGCCACCACAAAAACAATGTGTGGGGCATTACCGCGCGTAACCGGGAACAGAACTTCGCGCTGAACCTGCTGATGGACCCCGAGGTGGACTTCATCACCCTGCTGGGTCAGGCCGGCACCGGCAAAACCCTGCTCACCCTGGCCGCAGGCCTCGCCATGACGCTGGAACAAAAGCTGTATTCGGAAATCATCATGACCCGCGTCACCGTGCCGGTAGGTGAAGACATCGGCTTTTTGCCGGGCACGGAAGAGGAAAAGATGGCCCCGTGGATGGGTGCGCTGGAAGACAACCTGGACGTGCTGAACAAGAGCGACGACGACGGCGGCGACTGGGGCCGTGCCGCCACCCGCGACCTGGTGCGCTCGCGCATCAAGGTAAAGTCGCTCAACTTCATGCGTGGCCGTACCTTTCTCAACAAATACCTGATCATCGACGAGGCGCAAAACCTGACGCCCAAGCAGATGAAGACACTGATCACTCGTGCAGGTCCGGGAACCAAGGTAGTCTGCCTGGGCAATATTTCGCAAATCGACACGCCCTACCTGACTGAAGGCAGTTCCGGCCTCACCTACGTGGTGGACCGCTTCAAGGGTTGGGAACATTCCGGCCATATCACCCTGCAACGCGGGGAACGTTCACGACTGGCAGACCATGCCGGAGAGGTACTCTGATTCAATGCAACCACGCCTCGAACTGATTCATGAGGCAGCAACAGGGACGGCGCGCCAGGCGCCGCCCCTTTTGTTTGTCCACGGCGCATTCTGTGCCGCATGGTGCTGGCAGGAAACCTTCCTGCCCTGGTTTGCCCGCCTGGGCTATGACTGCTGGGCACTCAGCCTGGAAGGACACGGCGACAGCGACGGGCGGCAGTATCTGGCCGCCATCAGCATAGACGACTATGTGCGCAACCTTGCTTCCGCCATCAAACGCATCAAGCGTATGCCCATCGTGATCGGGCATTCGATGGGCGGCTTCGTGCTACAGCAATACCTGATCCGTCATCGCCTGCCGGCCGCCGCTTTTCTGGCATCGGTCCCGCCGACCGGTCTGGCCAGCTCCAGCCTGCGTCTTTTGACCCAGGCACCCGGTTTGCTGCTGAACCTGAACCTGTATCAGCAAGGCAGCTACAACCCGGCCCAAAGCGAATTGCGCGACCTGCTGCTCTCTGCCGATGCACCGGACAGCACCACCGACTTGCTGGTACAACGCTGTCAACTGGAAAGCCAGCGGGCGGTGATGGACATGACCCTGGTCAACCCCCTCGGGATAGCGGCCATCCCGCCATTACCTGCGCTGGTGCTGGGAGCAGCCGAGGACATGCTGATTTCGCCGGAAGACGTAGTGGCCACCGCCGAACGGCTTGATGTGAACGCGGAAATCCTGCCGCACATGGGGCACATGATGATGCTGGATACCCGCTGGGAACGCACGGCAGAGCGTTTGCAGCAATGGCTGGAGGACTTGCCTGCCGAAGTGCTTGCCAGCACAGACAGCCACGTAGCTGCCTGATCAGGAAGCAAAAAGCCGCTGGAATCCAGCGGCTTCAGGCTGCAAACAAAGAGATTTGGTGCGATTGTTCTGGACC
>NZ_JAELUD010000052.1:0-30765 GCF_016429185.1 Aquitalea sp. ASV11 | reverse complement strand
GACTTGCCTGCCGAAGTGCTTGCCAGCACAGACAGCCACGTAGCTGCCTGATCAGGAAGCAAAAAGCCGCTGGAATCCAGCGGCTTCAGGCTGCAAACAAAGAGATTTGGTGCGATTGTTCTGGACCCGGCAAAGCCGGGCCTTTCGATTAACTTATTGATTCCGCAGCCTGCCCGTCTATTCCCAATCCCCCGCCCTTTCCCTGAAAGGGAGCCTCGCTTTCCTTTCAGAAAGCGAGAAGGGTTTAGCAAACAAATAAGCCGCTGGAATCCAGCGGCTTATTTAATTGGCGATACGTATCAGCGTTGATGATCAACCGTGTCGCTTGGGCTGCCACAGCACGTCGGGCTGGCCCAGTGCCTTGTTGAGGTGCCGCGCCAGAATGAACAGGGCATCGGACAAGCGGTTCAGGTACTGACGTGCCGACTGTGAAATCTCCCCTTCCCTTGCAGCTGCCACCACGGCGCGCTCGGCGCGTCGGCAGACGGAACGGGCCTGATGCGCCAGACCTGCCGGTCGCGAACCACCGGGCAGGATGAATTCCTTGAGCATGGGCAGGTCCGCATTCATCTGTGCCACCCACTCTTCCAGCGCGGCCACATGCTCTGGCTTGAGCGCTGCATAGCCCGGCACCGCCAGTTCGGACCCAAGATCAAACAGATCATGCTGCACCGTCGACAGACGGTCCACCACACCGGCTGGCAGGCTTTCGGCCAGCAATACCCCCAATACCGAATTCAGTTCATCCACATCGCCCAGCGCCTGCACCCGCAAGCTGTCCTTGGCCACGCGGCTGCCATCACCAAGGCCGGTGCTGCCATCATCCCCGGTACGGGTGACAATACGTGAAAGCCGATGTCCCATCAGTCCTGCTCCTTGTTCGGGCCATGGTGGCCCTGCTGCTCGCGCCCCAGGGCCAGAATGGCCTGGCGCAGGCTTTCCTTCAATGTTTCACCAAACAACATGTCGTAGTCTTCCTTCAATTGCTGCATCACCCCGGACAGCATGTTCTTGGCCTGCAATTCCAGCGCATCCTGCAGCCACAGCGACAGCTCCACCTTCATGCGCGGCAGCAGTTTTTCATACATGGCATCCACCAGGGCGCGCTCATCCACCACGGCCACGGTTTCTTCCTTGCGGGCTGCCGGGTTCATCAGCGCAGCCGCTGCCGCAGCCGTGGTCACCGCGGCGACACTCAATACCTCCACCGACTTGCCTGCTTCCGGTGCTGCCGTGCTAGCCGCGACTTCCGTCTGTGGCATAGCAGCAGCAAAACTGGCACCGGTCAGCGTTTCCAGCGAGGCTGGCGGCATTGGCTCCGGGCTATTGTCCGGCAAGGGAGCCGTGACATGGGCAAGTGACTCGGCCATGGATGGATCAGCCGGTTCGGCATCCGTCAGCACCGGCAGCTCCAGCTCGGCCTCCGGCACTTCAGTGGCGGGCAATGTCACGGCACTGGCTGCTTGCGGAGCGGCTTCGCGCTCGCTGGCAAAGGGCGACTCGGCAAACAGGCCTTGTACCGGTGTGCTGATACCTGCGGCTGGCGGCGTGACTTCGATTACGTCGACAGAGGGCATGTGGCTGGCCGACGCAGACGGCAAGTCCGCCTCCTCGTCCAGCACCGGCAATACTAGCGATGACGGCACTGGCGCGCTGGCGGCAACAGGCTGCAAGTCATCAGCCTCATTCGGCAAGCAAAGCTCGGTTTCATTCTCGCGATCGACATCACCCAAACCCGGCCAGCTTTCCTCCTCATCCAGCACGGGCAGGTCCTGAGCCAGCAATACCGGCGCATCCTGTCCCGACTCTGCATCATGCTCGGGCACTGCCTGCACGACAACTTCAGGCTGGTCTGGCAGCAACTCGGTTTCACTGTCGCGATCGACATCACCCAGCCCAGGCCAGCTTTCCTCTTCATCCAGCAGCGGCAGGTGCTGCTCTGTCAATTCGGGCGATTGAACCGCTGCGGCTACCGGAGCCAGGTCATCCAGACCGGCATCCTGCAGCAAGGCAGATGCAGCCTGAATATCGTTATCGTCCTGCAAACCAGCACTGACATCGTGGGCCATGGAATCATCACCCAGCCCCGGCCAATCCTGGTCGATCAGCGTGGCGGGCTGCATGGAGGGCAATGTCGCCATGGCTTCCATCAACTCCGCTTCGCTCAGCGATGTAAATGACTTTGGTTCAGGCACCGCTTCGGTCTGCGGGGGCTGGTTCAGGGCATCCTGCTGTGCCAGGGTTTGCTCAGCTGCACGCAATACTTCATCCAGCGATGCGGGGGTGGCATCTACCAGCGCCTGCGCACGGGCCAGCAACTCACTGGCCGACGGGGTTTCCTCTTCCAGCCGCCCGATACCCCCGCCCAGCACGCCAGCGGGCAGGCTATCCAGGGAAATGGATAGCCCGGCAGGCAGGACCGGGGCTTGATCAGGCTGCACCGGCGGCTGCGCATCAACCACCTGTACATGCGGTGCTGCCTCTGCTGGGGCTACCGGCTCGCCGGGTGCAGTGGCAAAGTCAGGCGGAGCGGCTACAACCGGGACCGCCTGTTCCGCCATGCTGTTCCAGTCGATATCCAGTTCGTCCGACAGATCGGGAATCTGTAGTTCTTCCTCTACCTCGGGCAGAGCTTGAACAGACAGTGCCTCAGGTGCACTCACGGCGGATGGAGTTGGTGTGGCTACTGGCTGGACAGGCAGATTCTCATCCAGCGCATCAGTCAGGGCCGGAATCTCCAGTTCGTCCTCCACCACAGGCAGGGGTTGAACCGCCACAGCCTCAGGTGCGTGCATGGCTGTCGGCATAGTCGCAACTGCTGGCGGGGCGGACGCAGTCGCATTCGGCGGGGCGGGCTTGTCCGCAGGTAATTCCGGCACCGCTTCATCCAGCACAAACTCGAAACCATCCACCGCCATCAAGGGTACTTCGGGCTTGGGTGAGTTTTGCGCAGCAGGCGGGGCCGCCAGGGACAGCGGGTCGCTGCCATGCAATACCTGACCCAGATCCAGCTCGTCCGCCGCTTCGCTCAGATCCAGTGAAGGCAGGCCAGACAGGTCCAGTGCCGGGCTGTCACTGACTGGCGGCGCTGCTACCTCCAGGTCGTCCAGTGTCAGCTCAGGAATATCCAGTTCTGCCACGCCTTCTGCCGGAGCAGACAGGGCACTGTGTGCGGCATCCAATTCGCTGGAAAAGTCAAAATCCGGCACATCCAGCACTTCGTCCGCCAGGACGGGAATGGCGGCTTCATCCACCACTTCGTCCAGCACGGGCAGGTCCAGCTCGTCCCAGGAGGGCAGATCAGGCATTGGCGACTGGTTCATGGTCACTTGTGGCTCATGTCATGATGTTGAATGGCGTAACCGCGAGCGCGATAGGACTTGAAGCGGTGGCGTGCAGTGGCCAGCGCCTGCTCATCGGTACCGACGATTTCCAGGATACGGGAAAACTGCGCTGGCTCGACCGGCAATTCCGGCCCCAGGTTCAACAATACCGGGTGCTGCAAACCGGCCGGCAGACTGGCAGTCAGCCAGATCGGCGTTTCGGCCGCTTCGGGAGAATCCATCCGGCAATGGGCGATGAACTGGGTATCACCCATGCACCAAAGCCGGTTACTGAAGGTATCCAGCGCCCGCTCGTCTTCCAGCCAGACCAGCAGGCGCTCTCGCTTGCGGAATACCGTTGCGGTCAGCTTGCAGGCAAACTCCTGCGGCTGGGCCACATTGGTATAGAAATCAATCCGCGTCATCTTCTACGATTTCAGGCGATTCACGACGCGGGCGGCCACGGCGCACGACATTGCCCAGGGCGATGTCGGCACGGTCTTGCAGGAACTGTACCAGCAAGGGTACCGGACGGCCGGTTGCGCCCTTGTCCTTGCCACTCTTCCATGCGGTGCCGGCGATATCCAGATGTGCCCAGTCATAAGCCTTGGCAAAGCGCGACAGGAAGCAGGCGGCGGTGATGCTGCCACCCGGACGCCCGCCGATATTGGCCATGTCGGCAAACGGGCTCTTGAGCTGTTCCTGGTATTCATCCCACAAGGGCATGTGCCAGGCACGGTCGGCTACTTCCTCGCCAGCCGCCAGCAGTTCACGCGCCAGGCTGTCCTGATTGCTGTACAGGCCGGTGGCGATATGGCCCAGCGCGATGACGCAGGCACCGGTCAGGGTGGCAACGTCAATCACGGTTTGCGGATTGAAGCGCTCGGCAAAGGTCAGCGCATCACACAGGATCAGGCGGCCTTCTGCGTCGGTATTGAGCACTTCGATGGTCTGGCCGGACAGGCTGGTGATGATGTCACCGGGCTTGACCGCATTGCCGGCCGGCATGTTTTCGCAAGCCGGAACAATAGTCACCAGATTGATCGGCAGCTTCATTTCCACCGCCGCGCGGAAGGCACCCAGCACCGAGGCTGCGCCGCACATATCGTATTTCATCTCGTCCATGCCTTCACCGGGCTTGAGCGAGATACCGCCGGAGTCAAAGGTGATGCCCTTGCCCACCAGCGCCAGCGGGCGGTCGTTCTTGTCCCTGGCACCCTGGTATTGAAGCACGATGAGCTTGGGCTCCACCACGCTGCCACGGGCAACCGACAGGAAGGAATGCAGGCCCAGCTCTTCCAGCTGGCTTTGGCCGTAGATTTCCACCTGAGTGCCGAATTCTGCGGCAATGCGCTCGGCTTCTTCTGCCAGGTAAGCAGGCGTGCAGACATTGGGCGGCAGGTTGCCCAGGTCCTTGGCCAGTTTCATGCCATTGCCAATGGCCAGCCCGCGCAGCAGGCCTTTTTCGCCATCAGCCAGGTCGCTGCGGCGCGGCACGGCCAGCGTGAGCTTGCGCGGTTCACGGGCGCTGTCGTCCTGCTTGCTCTTGAAGCGGTCGAAGCGATAGAGCACGTCCAGCGTCACCACGGTGGCCTGCTCGATCATCCATTCGACATCGTGTTTCTTGACGGTCAGTTCGGTGAGGTAGCTCACGGCTTCGGTGGCGGAAGTCTGCGTCAGGCTGCGTACCGAACTGCGCACGGCCTCGCGGTATTCCTTGGCGCGGAAATCCCGCTCCTTGCCCAGACCCACCAGCATCACACGGTCGCACAGGGTATGCGGCACGGAGTGCAGGATCAGCGTGCTGCCCAGCTTGCCTTCCATGTCACCGCGACGAATGACGTCGCTGATGAAACCGTTGGAGATGCGATCAAGCAAGTCGGCAGCAAAGGTGAGCTTGCGCGATTCATAGACGCCCACGATCACGCAGGCAACGCGCTGCTTTTCCGGGCTGCCGCTTTTTATGTTAAATTCCATCTTGTACTCCCATGAAATGCGAGTGTCAGTTGCTCCACTTCCTGCAGGCTGCCAGCGATGTCTGGCTTACCTAAAGGCCCTGCCTGTAGCAGGCAAAGACAGAAGCTGCGTCCATCCCGAAATTTGCCGAAACCGGCGTTTCAGAGTTATCAAATCAAATTATCACTACGCTAGTCATAAAAAGTCAAAAAGGCACTGATAAATGGTTTTTCGTAAAAGCCTGACCCGAGAATTGACTTTTACCGCCCTGGGCGTATTTGTCGTCCTGCTGGCCATCATTCTCTCGACCCAGGCCATCAACCTGCTTGGCCGTGCGGCGGAGGGGCAAATCGCCAACGAAGCCGTCACTGCGCTGATCGGGTTCTGGGCACTGGGTCTGTTCCCCCTGCTGATGATTCTGACCGTTTTCGTCACCGTACTGGTGGTGATGACCCGTATCTGGCGCGACCATGAAATGGCCGTCTGGCTGTCATCCGGCCTGTCCTTGCGTGACTGGGTGTGGCCGGTGATGCGTTTTACCATCCCGCTGGCCTTGCTGGTGGGCATTGTGTCGCTGTTCATCGCGCCCTGGGCGGAAGAACGCAGCCAGGTGTATGCGGAAATCCTCAAGCGCCGGGAAGAAATCAGCGCCATCGCGCCGGGCGTGTTCAAGGAAACCGGTTCGGGCAGCAAGGTGTATTTCATTGAAAGCTATGGCGGCGACCATGGCGCAGCCACGCGCATCTTCATGCAGGACTTGAGCGAGGGCAAAGTGTCCAGCATTTTTGCCAAGCGCGGCTACATTTCGGTGAATGAAGACAACGAACGCGTGCTGGTGCTGGAAGATGGCCGCCGCTATGTGGGCGAACCGGGCAAGTCCGACTACGAGGTAGGCAGTTTCCAGCGTTACAGCGTGTTGATTGGCACCAACCAGAAGCTGGCCGCCCCGCCCAACAACCGTCAGGCGCAAAGTACCGGCAGCCTGATCGGCAGCAGCGACCCGGCCTTGCGCTCGGAACTGGTATGGCGCCTGTCCATGCCGCTGAGCTGTCTGGTGCTGGCCTTGCTGGCCATTCCGCTCTCTTATTACAACCCGCGCAGCGGCCATGCCTACAATCTGGTGGTGGCCTTGCTGGCGTTCTTCCTGTACCAGAACAGCCTGACGCTGGTACGTAACTGGATTACCCAGGGCAAGGTGGGCATGGCCAGCATCCTGATCGTTCACGTGATCGTGCTGATCCTGGCCGTGCTGTTGCTCAAATATCGCGACCGTCCGGCCAATACCGTGCGTCAGACCCTGAAATACTTCCTGAACAAGCCCTGAAGCCAGATGAAACTGATTTATCGCTACATCATCAGCGCACTGACCCAGTCCACGCTGTTTACCCTGGCAGCCTTGCTGGGTCTGTATGGCTTCTTCGACATCATTCACGAAGTGCCCGACCTGAACCATGGCAATTACTCCATCGGCAAGATGCTGGGCTATATCGCGCTGCAAGCGCCTGGCCACGCCTACGAACTGATGCCGCTGGCGGTGCTGATTGGCGGCATGGTGGCCATGACCCAGCTGGCCAGCTCCAGTGAATACACCGTCATCCGCACCTGTGGCATCACCCTGGGCCAGATTGCCCGCACGCTGCTGCTGTTCGGGCTGGGCTTTGCCGTTCTCACCACCGCGCTGGGCGAGTTCATCAGCCCCTATGCGCTGCAGCAGGCCGAACGCATGAAACTGTCGGCCATGCGTTCGATGGTGGCGCAGGAATTCCGCTCCGGCATCTGGGTGAAAGACAACAACAACTTCATCAATGTGCACGAAATGCTGCCGGACACCACCTTGCTGGGCGTGCGCATTTATACCTATGACGACAACTACCAGCTGGTGACCACCCGCTATGCCGAGCGTGGCAGCTACCAGCGTAACGCCCATGTCTGGCAGTTGAGCAATGTGGTGGAAACCCGCCTGTTCCCGGACCATGTGGAAAGCAAGACCGTGGCCCTGGCGCAATGGGCGTCCATCATCGAACCGGACATCCTGAACGTGCTGCTGGTGGTGCCGGAACAGATGTCGGCACTCAACCTGATCAAGTACATCGAACACCTGAGCGCCAACAAGCAGCAAACCCAGCGTTATGATATTGCGCTGTGGAGCAAGCTGTTCTACCCGCTGGCCTGTGTCTCGATGGCTCTGGTGGCACTGGCCTTCACCCCGCAGCAACGTCGCCATGGCCAGCTAGGTGTGCGACTGTTTTCCGGCATTTGCCTGGGCGTGGGCTTTCACTTCATCAACCGTTTGTTCGGGCATCTGGGCTTGCTGTACAGCTGGAACCCGGTGATTTCCGCCACGGTGCCCACCTTGCTGTTTCTGTTTGCCGGCATCGCCATCATCCTGAAGCAGGAAAGACGCTGACATGGAACCTCTCTCCGCCGAGCTGACCCAGGCACTGCGCAAGCAACTGGCCCAGGAACGGACTGCCCTGCTGGAGCAGTACCGGTCCCATCGCGACCCGCAACGCTACCTGAGCCAGCACAGCCAGCTGGTGGACCGTGTGCTGCAACAGTTGTGGCAGCATGCCGGGCTTGCCGAACAGGCCAGCATGATTGCCGTCGGCGGTTATGGCCGTGGTCAGCTGTTTCCCAGTTCAGATATCGATGTGCTGGTATTGCTGCCCGCCGTCAGCCCGGCGGAACTGCCCGAGCAGGTAGCCGCGCTGATCGGCCACATGTGGGACATCGGCCTGGAGGTGGGCCACAGCGTGCGCACGGCGGAGGAATGCCTGCAAGAGGCAGCCGCAGACATCACCATTGAAACCAATTTACTGGAAAACCGGCTGATTGCCGGGGCTGCCACGCCCTATCAGCAGCTGATTCAGCGCCTGGACTGCCAACGCGACCCGCTGGCCTTCTTCGAAGGCAAGACGCTGGAACAGCAGCAGCGCCACAACCGCCACTTTGGCGTTACCAACAATCTGGAACCCAATATCAAGGAAAGTCCGGGCGGCCTGCGCGACCTGCATACCATCTTGTGGATCAGCAAGGCCATTGGTCTTGGTGAAAACTGGAGCGACCTGGTACAGCGCGGCATCCTGACCCAGGCTGAAGCACGGCTGATTCACCACAGCGACCGCCAGTTGCAACGCCTGCGCATCGACCTTCACATCCTGGCGCGACGCCGCGAAGACCGGTTGATTTTCGATCTGCAGCAAAGCATGGGCCTGGCCTTCGGCCTGCAGGACACCCCGGCCAAGCGCGCCAGCGAGCAAGTGATGCAGCTGTATTTCCGTGCTGCCAAAACCGTCAGCCAGCTCAATGGCATTTTGCTGCCCAATCTGCGTGCCCGCCTCTATTCGCAAGTACCGCGCATCACGCAGAACCTGAACGAACGCTTTTATTCGGTCAACGGCATGCTGGGCATCCGCCGGCCCGATGTATTTGAAAAAGAACCTTCCGCCATTCTGGAAGCTTTTTTCATGCTGCAACGCAATCCGGAACTCACCGGTTTTGCGCCACGCATGCTGCGTGCCCTGTGGCATGCGCGCAGCCACATCAACGACCGTTTCCGCAAGAACCCGGAAAACCGCCGCCTGTTCATGCAGATGCTGCGCGAACCCGGCCTCACCCGCTGCCTGCGCCGCATGAACCTGTACGGCGTGCTGGGGCGTTATCTGCCCGGCTTTGGCCGCATTGTCGGCCAGATGCAGCATGACCTGTTTCACGTGTATACCGTGGACGAACACATCCTGATGGTGGTGCGCAATCTGCGCCGCTTTGCCATCAGTGCCTTCAATCACGAATATCCCTTCCTGTCGCGGCTGATCAACGATTTCGAACGACCGGAAGTGCTGTACGTGGCAGGCCTGTTTCATGACATTGCCAAGGGGCGCGGCGGAGACCACTCCACGCTGGGCATGGTGGATGCACGCGAGTTCTGCGAGCAGCACGAACTGTCGGCCGAAGACACCGAGCTGGTGGTGTGGCTGGTAGGCCAGCACCTGACCATGTCCAGCATTGCGCAGAAGCAGGACATTTATGATCCGGACGTGATCCAGCGTTTTGCCGAACTGACGCAAACCCCGCGCCGCCTGGCGGCGCTATACCTTCTGTCGGTAGCCGACATCCGAGGCACCAGCCCCAAGGTGTGGAATGCCTGGAAGGCCAAGCTGCTGGAAGACCTGTACAACGCCACCCTGCGCGTGCTGCTGCGTGGTGGCGAGGTGGACCTGAACTCGGAACTGGAAGAACGCAAGACCCAGGCGCTCAGCCTGCTGCGGCTTTATGCGGTACCGGCCGGAGTGGAGCAAAAGCTGTGGTCGCAGCTGGACATGGTGTACTTCCTGCGCCACGAGGCCAAGGAAATTGCCTGGCATGCACGTATCCTCAACCGTTTCGTCAATATTGAAACGCCCATGGTGCGCGCCCGTCTGTCGGACGATCACGAAGGCATCCAGGTACTGGTCTACACCCCGGACAAGCCTGAACTGTTTGCCCGCACCTGCGCATTTTTTGGCCGCACCAACTACAGCATTGCCGATGCCAAGGTGTACACCACGCGTCACGGCTACGCGCTGGATACCTTCCATGTCTTCATCCCCGAGCATCACGACGGGGATTACCGCGACATGATCAACTTCATCGAATTCGAACTGGCCGAATGCCTGCGGCTGGAAACACCGCCGCCACCACCGGCCAACGGTCGCATCAGCCGTCACCTGAAGCATTTCCCGATTGCGCCGCAGGTGCTGATTCGCCCGGACGACAAGGACAACTTCTACGTGCTGTCCATCGTGGCTGGCGACCGTCCCGGACTGCTGGCACGCATTGCCAAGGTACTGGCGGACTACCGGCTGAGCGTGCAGTCCGCCAAGATCATGACCCTGGGCAGCCGTGCGGAAGACTCCTTCCTGGTGAGCGGACCCGGCCTGAAAGACGACAAGACGGTACTGGCGCTGGAGGGCGAGCTGATTGCCGCCTTGCGCATCTGAGTTCTCAGCAGCCACCCGGCCCGGTATCTGTCTTTGACCGTCAGGGAACAAGCACGTATGCTGGGATATCAACTTACGTTAACGTCACATCATGCTCTACTTCGAAGACCTGACACCGGGCCGCCGGTTCGAAACTGCCAGCCATACACTGACCCAGGACGAAATCATCGCCTTCGCCCGCCAGTTCGACCCGCAGCCGTTTCATACCGACCCGGAAGCCGCCAAAGCCAGTGTGTTTGACGGGCTGGCTGCCTCCGGCTGGCATACCAGCAGCCTTACCATGCGCCTGATTACCGCCAGCGAGCTGAAAAACGTGGCCAATGGGTTGATCGGCATGGGGATCAAGGACATGCGCTGGCCACAGCCCACCCGTGCGGGTGACACCTTGCGCGCAACCATCGAGGTTCTGGCGCAAAAAGCCTCCGGCAGCAAACCAGGATTCGGCGTGGTGCAATTACGCTGGACCACGCTGAACCAGCATGACGAGATTGCCATGCAGCTGGAAACCTCCATCTGGGTTGCCCGTCGCCCGACTGTACAAGCATGAAAAAGCCTGCCCCGTCATACGGCAGCAGGCTTCAGGCTGCTAACAACCTTATTTGATGCGACTGCACTGAACCCGGCAAAGCCGGGCCTGCCGACTAAGCTGCTGATTCCGCAGCCTGCCCATCTATTCCCAATCCCCCCGCCCTTGCCCTGCAAGGGGGGGCCTGCCCCGTCACACTACGGCAGGCGTTTGTAACGCACATCACACGCTTAGCGCTTGTGCCACTTGCTGAAGTTATCGGTCAGTTGCGCCAGATCGACCGAGGTTTCCGCCAGATGACTGGCACTTTCACCAATGGAGTGGGTGGTATTGAGGTCTTGTTCCGACAAGGCATTCAACTGCTCCAGTGCAGCAGCCATCACATTGATGGAGTCGGACTTGCTGCCCATTTCCTGCGCCAGTTGCGCTGCCTGACGGCTGGATTGCTCGGCTGCTTCAATCAGGCCCTGCAGATTGCCGGATGACAGGCGGATCTGGCCATTCACCTCGCCCACCTCCTCCACCGTGGCATCCATGCTGCTGACCGCACTATGGGTGATCTTGCCGATTTCCTCGACAATACCGCCAATCGAATCGGTGGTATTGGTGGTGCGCTCGGCCAGCTTGCGCACTTCGTCGGCCACCACGGCAAAGCCACGGCCCATTTCTCCGGCACGGGCAGCTTCGATGGCTGCATTCAGTGCCAGCAGATTGGTCTGATCGGCAATTTCACGGATCAGCGCCGTCATGCTGCGAATCCGTGTCATCGCCTCGTCCAGTTCCACCATGGCAGTGCGTGACTGTGATACCACCGAAACAGCCCGCTCAGCGGCTGTGGTGGCGGCATCCATGGTCTGCCGTCCCTCGCGTGCCACGCGCTGGGTATGCTGTGAATCCTGCTGGTTATGCTCGGCCAGCCTCACCACGTCCTGAATGGCCACGCTGAGCGATTCCATATTGTGACTGATCTGGTTCAGCCCTTCGCGCTGTTCCACCGAGCGCGAAGCCAGCGCGTGCATGTCATTCAGCAAGCCATGCGCCTGCTGTTTGGTGTATTGGCTGGCGCGCATCACATCGGCAATGGTGGCACGATAGTGAATGCGCAGCGCCTCCATTGAAGAGAGCACCTTGCCTGCCAGGCCACCTTCGCGGGCCTCGACCGCCTGATCCAGCCGGCCTTCCTGCAAATCCTGAAAACGTTGATCCAGCACGCCCAGCACCGCACGCAAGCGCACCCAAGCCCATACCCCTGCGCCGAGTGCCAGCAGGCATCCGGCAATGCCTGTCATTTCGCGGATGGCACTGATGGAGTCCGGCAGGAAAAAGGACACCATTGCCAGCAACAAACCGACCACCGAGAACACCGGAGCCAGCTTGAAGACATCCGGCTGGCGCGCATAGCGTTGCAGCGTGGACGGCAGAGTAGCCTTCTTGTCCTGTACCTGACGATACAGGGCGGCTGCGGCGTCGACATCCTGCCGGCTCGGGCGCGAGCGCACCGACATGTAACCCACGATGCGGCCATGTTCGGTGATGGGGGTGACATAGGCCTCCACCCAGTAGAAATCGCCATTCTTGGCCCGGTTTTTCACAATGCCGCGCCAGGGCTTGCCTGCCTTCACCGTGTCCCACAGGTCGGCAAATGCTGATGGCGGCATGTCCGGGTGGCGCACGATATTGTGGTTTTTACCCAGCAGCTCGTCTTCGGTAAAACCGCTGATGTCGATGAATGCCCGGTTGGCGTAGGTGATGCTGCCTTTTACATCGGTCTTGGTGACGATGGGATTGACAGGATCGACCATCAGTTCGTTGGTGGTAACCGGCAGATTGATCTTCATTTGATGAGCGTTCTTTTGATAGTTTTAATTATTTGTAAGATTCTGTTGAATCCCGCTATTCTAACAACAAAGTCACTCTTCAGAATATGCAAGCCACCACTATTTACCAATCCATTTGTACATGAAAAAGCCCGCAAAATGCGGGCTGTTGCAATGAATGTTCTCTCCCGGTTCTTAGCGATAAACCTGAATCATCTGGACATCTCGCAAGGCTGACAGATCACGGCCACCGGCATAGCTGACCGACGACTGCAGATCCTCTTTCAGTTCACGTAGCAGTTTGCCAATGCTGCCCTTGTATTCCACCAGAATCTTCTTGCCTTCCACATTGACATAGGCACCCTTGTTGAACTGCGAAGCGCTGCCAAAGTATTCCTTGTAATGTTTGCCGTTGATTTCGACAATTTCACCCGCCGATTCGTCGTAACCGGCAAACAGCGAACCGGCCATGATCATGCTGGCGCCGCAGGCCAGCGCCTTGGCCATATCGCCATGCTCCACAATGCCGCCATCGGCAATCACCGGCACGCTGACGGCTGCTACGCAGTCACGCACGGTGGAAACCATCGGGCGGTGAAAACCGGTCTTGTTCTTGGTGATGCAGACCCGGCCACCGGCAATGCCGGCCTTGATGGCATCACAGCCCCAGCTTTCCAGGTCGCGGGCGGCATCGGCCGTGGCAATATTACCGCCAATAAGGAAGCTGCCCGGGAAAGTGTCCTTGATGTGCTTGATCATGCGCTCTGCCTTGACGCACCAGGCATTGGCCACATCCAGGGTGATGTATTCCGGCGTCAGGCCAGCGGCTTTCAGTTCTGCCAGCTGTTGCAGGGTGTCTTCGTTGACACCGGCGCTGATGGAGGCAAACAGGCCCTTCTCCTGCATGGCCGCGGTAAAACGGCAGGCATCCACATTGAAGCGGTGCATGGTGTAGAACCAGCCCAGCCTGGCAAAAGCCTCGCAGGTTTCTTCGTCTACCACCGATTTCATGTTGGAGGGGTAGATGGGCATGTCAAAACGGCGCGGCCCGAATTGAACCGAGGTATCGCATTCCTTGCGGCTGTCGACAATGGTTTTTCTCGGGACGAGGTACACGTCGCCATAGTTCAGTTCGGTATTCATCATGCAAGTATTCCCTTCAGGCTGTAGACGATAAAAATGCAGGGGCCCCAATAAAAAGCGGGAGCCACATGGGCTCCCGCTTACGGATTCTCCTGCGCCGCCGTTCTGTTGGCTCGCACGCAATTACCGGCTGACTCTACGCCGGCAATATCTTCACGTCAAGAGATAAATTTTTCATGTGAAGATTTATTTATCAAACCAGCAGGATTCATCCTGCTCTCCCAGCCAGCTCAGGATGGGCTGCCACGCTTCACGGTCTTTTCTTGTACGCGACTCAGGCAGGTCGAACAAGGTCATGCCCGATGCAGCCGCCTGAACGTATAGCTGGGTGTCTCGCAACCAGCTGAGCACCGGCACATCATGTTCGGCCAGAAAGCGTTCCAGCTCTTTTGCCGAGCGGGTGCGCGGGTCCACCCGCATGCCCACCACCGCCATGAACACCTTGTTCTTGCG
Source organism: Aquitalea sp. ASV11 (assembly GCF_016429185.1). NCBI lineage: Bacteria > Pseudomonadati > Pseudomonadota > Betaproteobacteria > Neisseriales > Chromobacteriaceae > Aquitalea > Aquitalea sp. ASV11. The sequence goes on along the minus strand of NZ_JAELUD010000052.1, from coordinate 16,568 downwards.
TACCGCTTTTTCCGCCAGCAATTGTTCGAAAAACTCGCCACTGGCCCACATATCGAAAGGGGAAGGTTGAATCGGAATCAGGATGCGTTCGACCCTGGACACCAGCGCCGCCATTTTCTTGCCATGCAGACCGGCACCACTATCCAGGATGACCACTTCAGTGCCCTTGGGCGGCTTGGCCGGGGCTCCTGCTGCCACTTCCCAGCCCTGAATGCGCGGCAGGCTGTCAGCGCGTTGCTGCAACCAGCGCAAGGAAGATTGCTGGCGATCCACGTCGCCCAGCATGACATTGCGGCCGGAACTGGCAAAGTAACCAGCCAGATTGGTGGCTAGAGTGGACTTGCCGCTCCCGCCCTTGGGATTCGCTACCAGCACAGACTGCACACAGACCCCCGATTGCTTGGTGATGAACCACTATACCAGAGTCATTACCCTTGCAGGCAGCTGCCTGCCGCATTAGGCTGACACGCCGGAGGAAAGCAAACCAATGAAACCAAGCATGCAAGCCATCCTGTTCGACATGGACGGGCTGATGATCGACACCGAAAGCATCAGCGGCCAATCCTGGCTGCGCGCCGCTGACGAGGTGGGCGTGGAGATTCCCGAAGCGGTGATCCTGGGCATGGTGGGCCTGTCGGTCACCAAAAGCCTGGACTATGTGGCCCAGCACTTTCAGGACCGCACGCTGGCAGAAACACTCAGCCAACATTGCCGTCACCACTATCGCGAACTGCTGACCCATGGCGAGCTGAAGCTCAAGAACGGCATCATCGAGGTACTGGACTGGGTGGAAAGCCGGGAGCTGCCGCGCGCCGTGGCCACCTCCACCCAGCGCCAGATGTGTGACCTCAAACTGCGTCGCAGCGGCCTTGGCCCTTATTTCCGTCATACAGTGGCAGGTGATGAAGTGGCTAACACCAAACCCGCCCCCGACGTATATCTGGCGGCGGCCGCCCGCTTGCAGGTTGATCCACTGCACTGCGTGGTACTGGAGGACTCGCTGACCGGCATGCAGGCCGGGCTGGCTGCCGGCATGCGGGTGATACTGGTGCCGGACATGGTGAAACCGCAAGCCCATCAGACCACGCAAGCGCTGGCGGTATGTGACGACCTGCACCAGGCGCTGGAGTTGCTCAAGACGCTGTAACCGCCAGCAATCTGGTCATATGCAAAAAAGCCGCCGATATGGCGGCTTTTTCATGGCAGCACGATTTCAGCCCTGCGCGCGGATACGCGAAATCAGCTCGTCGCGAATGTCTTCGTACTGATCGACACTCACCTGGCACGTCCCGGCGGCTTCATGACCACCGCCACCGTATTGCAACATCAGCGCGCCGACATTGGTACGGCTGCTGCGGTCGATAATGGATTTGCCGGTGGCAAACACGATGTTCTGCTTGTTCAGGCCCCACATCATGTGGATGGAAATATTGCATTCTGGGTACATGGCGTACACCAGGAAGCGGTTGGCCGGGTAAATGGTTTCCTCCAGCAACAGGTTCAGCAGCACCAGATTGCCATGCACCTTGGCACAACGGGCGATCTGTTCGCGCGCTTGGTCCTGATATTGCATGTACAGGTCCACCCGCTCCTTCACATCCGGCAAGGCCAGGATTTGCTCGATGCTGTGGTCGCGGCAATAGCCAATCAAATCCATCATCAGTTGATAGTTGCTGACGGTGAAATTACGGAAGCGGCCCAGGCCGGTGCGCGCATCCATCAGGTAATTGAGCAGCACCCAACCGGTGGGGTTGAGGATTTCCTCGCGGCTGAACTGGGCCGAGTCCGCCTTGTCCACCGCGTCCATCATCTCGTCACTGATACGCGGGAAGGCCTGCTTGCCACCAAAGTGGTCATACACCACACGCGCGGCGGAAGGCGCGGCCGGGTCGATGATGTGATTGGCATGCTGCTCGTTGCGCAGGGTTTCGGAAAAATGGTGGTCGAACGCCAGATACGCACCCGGCACATACGGCAGGTTGGTGGTGATGTCCCGCTCGGTGATTTCAATCTTGCCATCCTGCATGTCCTTGGGATGAACAAACTTGATGTCATTCACCATACCCAGCTCATTCAACAGCACGGCACACACCAGGCCGTCAAAATCACTGCGCGTCACCAGACGGTATTGCTGCTGCGACATGTCATTCTCCCCGCTTGGCCAGACAAGCCGGCCTGAATACTGTGATGGACCGCTACACCGGAAATGCAGATGCCACTCCGGCAGCGAAATTAATTTTCGTGCGTCATGAAATATACCTCACCGGCCAACAGGTCGTGCAAGCGCATTTGCAGGCTGGTGCACTGGCTTTGTGGCAGGCCGAGGCTCAGTTCCACCTGTTCGCCATAGTCGGCAGACAGCACGGCAATCTGCAAGGCTTCACAATGCCGGCGAAAGCGTGCCTCGTCCGCAAAGGCAATACGGGCGCGGCATTGCACCATCGGCACCACCGGCACAGCTGTCGCCAGCAGCAGCGCTTCGTTCAGGGCCTGGGTATATGCCCGCACCAGGCCACCGGCACCCAGCTTGACGCCACCAAAATAGCGCACCACCACGGCCAGCACATTATGCAATTGCTTGTGCATCAGTACGTTATACATGGGACGGGCTGCCGTGCCGGAAGGCTCGCCATCGTCATCCAGCATGGAGTCACCATCCACCAGCAGCACCGCGCAGTAATGACGGGCATCAGGATAGCGGGCACGCAGCGCGTTGAGATGCTGCATGGCTTCTTCACGTCGGGAAACCGGGTACACAAAAGCGAGAAAGCGGCTTTTTTTGATTTCGATTTCTGCAGCAACAGGGGCTGCCAGTTGAAACATTTATACCTGTCCTGAAGTCTTATTAATTTGCGCATGGTAGCGTGCTTTCCCACCAGCGTGCGCCATTAACCGTTCAACCCTCGGGGAGTCATGCGATGAACCTGCTACTGATCTGCCTGACCTTGCTGCTGGAAGCCTGCTGGCTGGCACTGGAAAAGTTCTGGCTTGATCCAGCGCAAGCTGTCGCCTTGCGCGCTACCCTTCCCGACCCGGACCACCGCTGAAAGCAGTTGTCTTGGACCCATTTCGGCATGAGAATGCCTAATCATTCGTCATGAAAGCAGGCTAACCTTGACTCCTACCCTGTGGCTGATTGGCGCATTGCTGGCGCTGATGGCCGAATTCATGTCCGGCACTTTCTACTTGCTGGTAATCGCAGTGGCACTGGCCGCCGGTGGCGTCGCCAGCCTGCTCGGCGGCAGTGAGGCACTGTGCTGGACACTGGCCAGCCTGGGCGGCATTGCCGGTGTGGTGGCGGTGAGCCGCTGGCGCAAACGCCAGCCACCGGTTGCGCTACCGAACGACGCCACCCTTGACGACCCGGATATCGGCCAGCTGGTGCGCGTAATCAGCCGGATCGACAAGCAAAACCTGCGTGTGCATTATCGCGGTACCGAATGGCAGGCCCGTGCACAGGATGCCAGCGCGCTGGCGCCGGGTGACAGCGCCGCCATCGCCGGGCGCGACGGCAATGTGCTGCTCCTTACCACCCCACAACAAGAAAGCCGCTAATCATGGAATTCGTCGTCGTCCTGTTTGCCGCCGTGGTGATCTTCATCATCAAATCAGTCAAGGTGGTGCCGCAACAGCATGCCTATATCGTGGAGCGGCTGGGCCGCTATCACGCCACCCTGACGCCGGGGCTGAACATCCTGATTCCCTTCATTGACCGGCTGGCCTACAAGCACAGCCTGAAAGAAGTGCCGCTGGATGTTCCCAGCCAGATCTGCATCACCCGCGACAATACCCAGCTGAAGGTGGACGGCATCCTGTATTTCCAGGTAACCGACCCGCAACGCGCCTCCTATGGCACCAGCGACTATCTGCTGGCCATCACCCAGCTGTCGCAAACCACCTTGCGCTCGGTAATCGGCAAGATGGAGCTGGACAAAACATTTGAGGAGCGTGATGAAATCAACCAGATCGTCGTCGCCTCGCTGGATGAAGCCGCCATCAACTGGGGGGTGAAGGTGTTGCGCTATGAGATCAAGGACCTGGTGCCGCCGCAGGACATCCTGCATTCGATGCAGGCACAGATTACCGCCGAGCGGGAAAAGCGCGCCCGCATTGCCCAGTCCGAAGGCGTGAAGATGGAACAGATCAACCTGGCCAACGGTGCGCGGGAAGCGGCCATCCAGAAGTCCCAGGGCGAAATGCAGGCCACCATCAATAACTCGGAAGGCAACAAGCAGGCTGCCATCAACAAGGCACAGGGTGAAGCCGAAGCACTGCGCCTGGTGGCCGATGCCACGGCAGACGCAGTGCGGCGTGTGGCAGAATCCATCAAGGTGGAAGGCGGTATGGAGGCCGTCAACCTGAAAGTGGCCGAGCAATACGTGGCGGCTTTTGCCCAGCTGGCCAAGCAGAACAACACTGTCATCCTGCCGGCCAATGTGGCTGATGTCAGTGCCTTGGTGGCCACTGCGCTCAGCGTGGTCAAGCAAAGTAATCGTTAACACTTATGTCATGCGGGCAGCCTGCTCCTGTCTTGTATAACAGGCAGGCTGCCCCCATAATCAGCCGCATGAAATTCTTATCCGACTTCCTTCCGGTAGCCCTGTTTTTCGGCAGTTACCTGATTACCCACGACATGTTCCTGGCCACCAAGGTTCTGGTGGCAGCAACCGCCCTGCTGTTTGCCTGGACCTGGTTCAAGCACCGCAAGGTGGATGCCATGCAATGGATCAACCTGGTCCTCAGTGTGGTGCTGGGTGCGGCTACCGTAATTTCCCACAACGACCTGTTCATCATCTGGAAATTCACCGTGCTGTACTGGCTGATGGCCATCGCCTTGCTAGTGAGTGACTTCATGGGCAAGAACGGTCTGAAACTGCTGATGGGTGAGCAAATCCAGCTGCCGCAGGCCATCTGGCGCAAGCTGGCCTATGCCTGGGCCGTGTTTTTTGTCTCCATGGGCGCACTCAATCTGTATGTGGCTTTCAATTTCAGCCGCGAAATCTGGCTGAGCTTCAAACTGTTTGGCAGTCTGGGCCTGATGGTGGTGTTCGTCATTGCGCAAAGCCTGTTCCTGTCCAAATACATCGAGGAAAAGAAATAATGCTGTATATCATCAGCGGCCAGGATCACCCCGGCTCCCTGGAAAAGCGTCTTGCTGCACGCCCGGAACATCTGGCCCGTCTGTCCGCCTTGCAGGAACAAGGCCGCCTGGTACTGGCCGGCCCCTGCCCGGCCATCGACAGCGTGGACCCGGGCAGCGCCGGTTTTACCGGCAGCCTGATCGTGGCTGAGTTTGCCAGCCTGGAAGAAGCCCGCAACTGGGCCGATGCCGACCCCTATGTCGCCGCCGGCGTTTATGCCGCGATGGAGGTGAAGCCCTTCCGCAAGGTATTCCCGGCATGAGCGATACCGTCGCACTGCTGCAGGCAGCCTTGCAGCAGCTGGCCCCGGAACATCTGGAAATCCATGACGACAGCGCGGCACATGCCGGCCATGCCGGTGCGCGTTCGGGCGGCGGTCATTACGATGTCCTGATTGTCTCCACCCGTTTTGCCGGCCTTAACAGCGTCGCCCGTCACCGCCTGGTCTACGCGACGCTGGGCGATCTGATGAAAACCCGGGTGCATGCGCTGGCCATCCGCGCACTGACACCTGAAGAACTTTGATTCCGAGGAAGAACCGTCAATGAAAAAGAACCACATCGCCGCCTTGCTGCTGGCTGCAACCATCAGTGTTCCGGCCCTGGCCGAATCCATTGCCACCGTCAATGGCAAGTCCATCGACAAGACCGATCTGGACAACGCTGTGGCCGTTGTCGTGCAGAACAGCAATGGCAATGTGCAGGATTCCCCTGCCCTGCGCCAGCAGGTGAAAGACACCCTGATCAACCGTGAAGTGATTCTGCAAGAAGCGCAGAACCGCAAGCTGGACCAGCAACCGGCCTTTATCAAGCGCATGGAAGAAGTACGTCAGGACATGCTGCGTGAAGCGCTGTTTGCCGACCTGGTAAAGAACATCCAGATCAGCGATGCCCAGCTGCAAGAACGCTACAACCAGACCCAAAGCAAGTTTGCCGGCACCAAAGACATCCATGCCCGCCAGATTACCGTTGGCAGCGAAGCCGATGCACTGAAAATCATCGACAGCCTGAAAAAGGGTGCCAAGTTCGACGAACTGGCCAAAACCCGCTCACTGGACCCGGTAGCCAAGCAAAATGGCGGTGACATGGGCTGGGGTAATCTCGCGCGCATGGAGCCGCAACTGGCTGACATCCTGAAAGACCTGAAAAAGGGTCAGTTCAGCAGCAAGCCGATGCAGACCCGCGTAGGCTGGATCATCTTCAAGGTAGAAGACATCCGTGATGCCAAACTGCCGCCGCTGGCTGAGGTAAAGCCGCAAATCGAGCGTCAGCTGCAGGAAGAAGCCATTGCCAAGGCAGTGGATGATTTGCGCAGCAAGGCGAAAATCCAGTAACACCACCCCGTCGTAACAACAGGAAATAAAATATGCGCAAGACTTTGCTGGCAAGCGCCCTGCTGGCCGCCCTGAGCACCACTGCCGTCCTCGCTGCCGGCCCGTCCGTGAATGGCAATGAGATCTCCCAGGCGCGTATCGACGCCGTGGTACAGATGATGGCCTCCCAAGGCCAGGCTGCTGACGACAAGACCAAGGACATGGTGAAGGATCAACTGATCACCGCCGAAGTACTGCGTCAGGAAGCCGTGAAGAAGGGTCTGGACAAGACTCCGGAATTCAAGGCCGAGCTGCAGAACATGGAAGCCATGGCCCTGGCCAACCGCGTGATCCGCGATTTCCAGAAAGCCAATCCGGTAACGGATGAGCAACTGAAAGCCGAATACGACAAGCTGGTTGCATCGGTACCGGAAACCAAGCAATACCACGCCCGCCACATCCTGGTAGGCAGCGAAGCCGAAGCCAAGGCCGTGATCGAAGCACTGCGCAAGGGCAAGGCTTTCGACCAACTGGCCAAGGAAAAGTCCAAGGACCCGGGCAGCAAGGGTAACGGTGGCGATCTGGGTTGGCAGGAAGCTGGCACTTTCGTGCCGGAATTCTCTGACGCCATGGCCAAGCTGAGCAAGGGCCAGGTTACTGCCAAGCCGGTAAAAACCCAGTTTGGCTGGCACGTGATCAAGCTGGACGACGTACGCACCGAACGCAACGTGCCGTCGCTGGACGATGCCCGTCCGCAACTGACCCAGCGCATCATGGGCGCCCGCATCGAGAAATTCGTTGGCGACCTGAAAGCCCAGGCCAAGATCCAGCAGTAACACCCTGCTCTTTGGCAGACAAAAAGGGATGCTCCGGCATCCTTTTTTCTTGCCTGCGCATTTTGTCCTTGGCTCATGCAGTGGGCAATTTTCTTCAATACCGGACACAACTGGCGCTCTATCTTCTCAGACTGTTCCCACCCGTCGAGGATAGACATGCAAGTCCTGCTCTCCATGGCCGCCTTTGCGCTGGCCGCTTCCATCTCACCCGGTCCGGTGAATATCGTGGCTTTCGGCTGCGGTGTCAGCCATGGTTTTGTCCCCAGCCTGCGCCATGTCAGCGGTGCCACCATCGGCTTTACCGCCCTGTTCCTGCTGACTGGGCTGGGCCTTGCCGAACTGCTGGACGGGCTACCTGCCGCTGCCCGGCTGATCCAGTATGCCGGCGTGGCATTTCTGCTCTACCTTGCCTGGCAACTGGCCAGCGATAACGGGGAACTCGGCGCAACACGCCAGCGCCCTTCCTTCCGGCATGGTGCACTGATGCAATGGCTGAACCCCAAGGCCTGGCTGGCTTCGCTGGCTGGCATGGGGGCTTTTGCCAGTCATGGCGAGCCGCAGCTGATCTGGCAATTCACCGCCATTTACTTTGTTATCTGCTACCTGTCGATTGCTTGCTGGGCCTGGGCGGGTGCTCGTTTGCAAGGACTGCTGCGCCACCCGCCACGTATGCGGCTGTTCAATCGGCTGCTGGCCTTGCTGCTGGCTGGCAGCGCGCTCTACTTGCTACTGGAGTGAGTCAGCCGCTGCTGCGGCAGTACTGACCGGGCGTGGCCGCCACCAGCCGCTTGAAGGTACGCTGGAAGTGGGCCTGGTCGGCAAAGCCCAGGGTCTGCGCGACCTGGGCGATGGACTGGCCACTGCGCAGCAGTGTCTTGCCACGCCGGATGCGCCGGTCCAGCAGATATTCATGCGGCGTCATGTGATAGCGCTGGCGGAAGGCGCGAATCAGATAAGAAGCAGACAAGGAGGACGCGGCGCAGATGTCTTCCAGCCGCAGGTCACTGGCGTATTGGTCGTCAATGAACTCAGCCACCCGTTGCAGCCGCTTGTGCTGCTCCGTGCTGTCCGGCGTCACGGTGTGCAAGCGGCTGTGCAACTGCGCAAAGAAGCTTGTGGCCGCCTCCTGCTTGCCAAGCGTGGCCATATCCGGGGTCCGGCAAGTAGCCACCAGTTGCTGCAGTTCGCCAAACAGGGGGGCATCCTCGCTCAAGCGCGGGGAAAAACAATGGAAATCCTGATTGGCACTCAGCCCGAGTTCGACTTGCAGTTGCGCCAGCCAGGCGGTATCCACATACAGCATGTGGTAGGACCATGCCTGATTGGCAATCGGGTTGCAGGCATGTACCTCACCCGGATTCATCAGCACCACGCTGCCATGCGCCACCTGATAGCGGTCTTGCAGACTCAGGTAGGTGCTGACACCGCCGGTGATGGCACCAATGGAAAAATGCTCGTGCGAGTGACGGGCGTAACACACCTGCCGCCCGTCCTGTACCGTGCGGATTTCCAGGAAGGGCAAGGCCCGGTCACGCCAGAACAAGGGCTGTGACTGGCTGGAGGCAGAAGAAGGCGTGGCTGGCGAACGAGGCATCCGCTCAGCATATCGCAGCCACTGCCGGCATGCCAGCCCGGCAGCGGGCGATGTCTAGCCCTGCTGGGCGCGCAACAGGCTTTCGAATACAGCGGCAGGCACCGGCTTGCTGAACAGATAACCCTGCCCGCAATCGCAGCCCTGCTCCACCAGGAACTGGCGCTGCTCATCCAGCTCCACCCCTTCGGCCACCAGGTCCAGCCCCAGGCTGCGGGCAATGGAAATGATGGCCTGGGTGATGGCGGCATCGTCCCGGTCCTGATGCAGGTCCATGATGAAGCTCTGATCAATCTTCAAGCCGCGAACCGGCAGGCGCTTGAGGTAGGACAGGCTGGAATAGCCGGTGCCGAAGTCGTCAATCGACAGGTAAATGCCCAGCGCCTGCAGGCGGTGCAATACCTCCACCATGCCGCTGTCTTCATCCATGGCCACGCTTTCGGTGATTTCCAGCTCCAGCGCGCTGCTGGGCAGGCCATGACGTTCCAGCGCCTGGGCTACCGTGTCGACAATGCTGGAATACTTCAGCTGTCGGCCGGATACATTCACCGCAATACGTCCCTGCAACAGCCCGGCATCACGCCAGCGGCGGATGGATGCACAGCTGTTGTCCAGCACCCATTCGCCGATGCTGGTAATGAGCGAACTTTCCTCGGCAATGGGAATGAATTGCGCCGGAGAGATCAGCCCCATGTCCGGATGCTGCCAGCGCAACAAGGCTTCGCCGCCGATGATGCGCCCCGAGGCCAGTTCCACCTTGGGCTGGTACCACACTTCCAGTTCATCCTGCGCCAGCGCGCGGTGCAGGCTGTATTCCATCTTCAGCCGCTCTATCGCCCGCGCATTCATGTCGGCAGTGTAAAACTGGAAATTGTTCTTGCCGCGCTCCTTGGCCCGGTACATGGCGGTGTCGGCATTCACCAGCAGGGCATCAGCCATGGCACCGTCTTCCGGGAACATGCTGATGCCGATACTGGCCGAAATGAACACGCCCTGCCCGGCCACGGTGGATTCGGCGGAAATGGCATCCAGAATGCTCTGTGCCCGGCTGGCCACCTGCTGCACGGTGACGATGTTTTCCAGCAGCACGGTGAATTCGTCGCCGGACAGGCGCGCTACGGTGGACAGATTGGGCACGATGCGTTGCAGCTCGCTGGCAATGCGCACCAGCAGCTCGTCCCCGGCATGATGCCCCAGGGTGTCGTTCACCATCTTGAAGCGATCCAGGTCGATGAACAGCAAGGCAAAGCGGCGATCAAACTGCCGCGCCTGCTCCACCGCCGACTGCAGTTTCTCGATGAACAGGGTGCGGTTGGGCAGGCCGGTCAGCGCGTCATGATTGGCCAGGAAATGCAGGCGTTCCTCGGCCTGCTTGCGCTGGGTGATGTCGGAAAACACGGCCACGTAGTGCAGGCATTCGCCACGCTCGTCACGGATGGCGGTAATGCTCAAGTGCTCGGTATACAACAGGCCGTTCTTGCGGCGGTTCACCACCTCGCCCTGCCAGGCACCGTCGTGTCGCAGGCAGCGCCACAGGTATTCGTAGAACTCCGGCGATTGCTTGCCGGACTTGAGCAAGGCCGGGGTCTTGCCGATGGCCTCCTCGCGGCTGTAGCCGGTAATGCGGGTAAAGGCCGGGTTGACCGACTGGATGATGCCGTTGCCATCGGTGATGACAATGCCTTCCATGGTGGCTTCAAATACCTTGTCGGCCAGCAGCAGGCTCTGGCGCGACTGGATCAGCGCTTCGTCACGCTCGCGCAGTGCGCCATGCAGCTCCAGCAGGAACTCGTGTTCTATGCTCTGGATGATTTCGCGGAAACCGACAATGTGAACCAGACGCTGCTCACCATCGAAAACCGCCAGGTGGCGGATCTGGTGCTGCAGGATGACACGCCGGGCCTGCAACAGGCTGGTACTGACCGACACGCCAATCACCGGCCGGGTGCAAATGTGCCCAAGGTCGGCATCCGCCTGACCGCTGGCCACCAGGCCGACGACATCCCGCTGGGTGAGGATGCCGTAGCTGCCATCGGGAAACTGTATGCCAATGGCGGTCAGCTGTTGTTCGCGCATGCAGCTCAAGGCGGCTGTCAGGCTGTCATCCGCCTGCAGGATGGCAGCTGGCGGTGCCAGGATGCCATCCAGCCGCTTCAGGCCCAGAAAAGCCTCGGTACCCTGGCACAGCACCACGTCAGAGAGGGAAACCAGGCCGACAATATCGCCATGCTTCTCTACCAGCGCATGGCGGATGCCGTTGCTGCGAAAACGCCCCACCGCGTCATGCACGCTCAACTGGTGTGACAGGGTCACCACCGGCGTACTCATTACCAGACTGATCGGCTGGCTGCGTGCCACCGGGTCGGTCAGGTCGATCGACAAGGCATCGGTTTCGGTCCAGATACCCAACGCATGACCGGGCGCATCAAACACCACGATGGAACCGCAGCCGCTCTCCATCATCATGGCGGCGGCCTGATGCACCGGCGTCTCGGGCGTGCAACTGAGAATATCCGAGGAGGCAATCTGCTCTATGGGCTGCATCAGCGGCGACATCATCCTAGACCTGTAAGCAATTTACTGTTCATTACAGCGGCATTATACATTTTTCACTTAACACCATAAAACGAATCTGGCTATTTAATTGCAGCGTCTCTGCTACTCGACATTTTCCACTTTGCCGCAAAACTGAAAACAAAGTTTGCAGTACTTTTCTTTGCCGCCAAGGCAATCCACTGATTTTAAAAGACTTGTCACAACCCAAAGCCTGGCACGGAATTTGAAACCCACTGACAGCTTGCAACACCGCCAGCCTGTCCGGACAGACCACGAACAACGCAGATCCGGCACAACAATTAAAACACATCGAATGCCATTTGCATGGCATGGAGGAGCGTAACCACATGGAGACTTTCTATCAAGCCATGCGTCGCCAGGGCGTGACCCGACGCAGCTTCCTGAAGTTCTGCAGCCTGACCGCCACCTCGCTGGGCCTGGGCTCGGCTTTTGTCCCGCGCATTGCCTATGCACTGGAAACCAAACCGCGTGTGCCGGTGATCTGGCTGCACGGCCTGGAATGCACCTGTTGTACCGAGTCCTTCATCCGCTCGGCCCACCCGCTGGCCAAGGATGCCATCCTGTCGCTGATCTCGCTGGATTACGACGACACCATCATGGCCGCTGCCGGGCATCAGGCCGAGGCCATTCTTGACGACCTGATCAAGAACCACAAAGGCAATTACATCGTGGCCGTGGAAGGCAACCCGCCGCTCAATGAAGACGGCATGTATTGCTTCCCCGGCGGCGAACCCTTTGTGGAAAAACTCAAGCGCGTATCGGCCGATGCCAAAGCGCTGATCGCCTGGGGTTCCTGTGCCAGCTGGGGCTGTGTGCAGGCCGCCAAGCCCAACCCCACCCGCGCCACGCCGGTGCATCAGGTGATTCTGGACAAGCCGGTCATCAAGGTGCCGGGCTGCCCGCCGATTCCGGAAGTGATGGCCGCCGTCATCACCTATATGGTCACCTTCGACAAGATTCCCGAGCTGGACCGCCAGGGCCGACCCAAGATGTTCTACGGCCAGCGCATCCATGATAAATGCTATCGCCGGCCGCACTTTGACGCCGGTCAGTTTGTCGAGAGCTGGGACGACGAAGGCGCGCGCAAGGGCTACTGCCTGTACAAGATGGGCTGCAAAGGCCCCACCACCTATAACGCCTGTTCCACCGTGCGCTGGAACGACGGCGTGTCCTTCCCCATCCAGTCCGGCCACGGCTGCATTGGCTGTTCGGAAGAAGGCTTCTGGGACAAGGGTTCCTTCTACGACCGTGTCACTTCCATTCCGCAGTTCGGCGTGGAAGCCAATGCCGACAAGATCGGCTTTACCGTGGCCGGCACCGCCGGGGCTGCCATTGCTGCCCATGCCGCGGTCAGCGCCATCAAGAGCACCATGCTGAAAAAGCAGGACCTGCAGCCGCTGGACCAGGCCGCCGCACAGAATAAAGACAAGAACGAGGAGAAAGTCTGATGTCCTACCAGACCCAAGGTTTTACCCTGGACAATAGCGGCCGCCGCGTGGTGGTGGACCCGGTCACCCGTATCGAAGGCCATTTGCGCTGTGAAGTGAACATCGACAGCAACAACATCATCACCAATGCCGTGTCCACCGGCACCATGTGGCGCGGCCTGGAAGTGATTCTCAAGGGCCGCGACCCGCGTGACGCCTGGGCCTTTGTCGAGCGTATCTGCGGTGTGTGCACCGGCACCCACGCGCTCACATCAGTCCGCGCCGTGGAAGACGCGCTGAAGATCAAGATTCCCGAAAACGCCAACCTGATCCGCAACATCATGCAGGCGGCGCTGTATGTGCACGACCACCTGGTGCACTTCTACCACCTGCACGCGCTGGACTGGGTGGACGTGGTATCCGCCCTGAAGGCCGACCCGAAGAAAACCAGCGAGCTGGCACAGAGCATTTCCGACTGGCCGCTGTCCAGCCCCGGTTATTTCCGTGACCTGCAATCGCGGCTGAAACGCTTTGTCGAATCCGGCCAGCTTGGCCCCTTCCGCAATGGCTACTGGGGCCACCCGGCCATGAAGCTGCCGCCGGAAGCCAACCTGATGGCCGTGGCCCACTATCTGGAAGCGCTGGATTTCCAGAAGGAAATCGTCAAGATCCACACCATTTTTGGCGGCAAGAACCCACACCCCAACTGGCTGGTGGGCGGCATGCCCTGCGCCATCAATATCGATGACGTGGGCGCAGTCGGTGCCATCAATATGGAGCGGCTGAATCTGGTATCGCAGATCATCGACCGCACCATCACCTTCTGCGAGCAGGTTTACATTCCGGACGTCATCGCCATCGGCGGTTTCTACAAGGACTGGGCGGCCATCGGTGGCGGTCTCTCCAGCCAGAGCGTGATGTCCTACGGCGACTTCCCCGACCATGCCAATGACTACAGCGAAAGCAGCCTGCTGCTGCCGCGTGGCGCCATCATCAACGGCAAGTTCAACGAAATCCACCCGATCGATCTGTACGCCCCGGATGAAATCCAGGAATTCGTCACCCACAGCTGGTACAGCTATGGCGACGACAGCAAGGGCCTGCATCCCTTCGATGGCATCACCGCGCCCAAATTCGAGCTGGGTGCCAAGCACAAGGGCACCAAGACCCGCATCGAGCAGCTGGACGAATCGGCCAAGTACTCGTGGATCAAGTCGCCGCGCTGGAAGGGCCACGCCATGGAAGTGGGCCCGCTGGCACGCTACCTGATTGGCTATCACCAGAACAAGCCGGAATTCAAAGAGCCGGTGGACAAGCTGCTGCACGCACTGGGCGCACCCAAGGAAGCCTTGTTCTCCACCCTGGGCCGCACCGCCGCCCGTGCGCTGGAGTCGTCCTGGGCTGCCAACAAGATGCGCTACTTCTTCGACCGCCTCATCAGCAACATCAAGAACGGCGACACGGCAACTGCCAACGTGGAGAAGTGGGACCCGGCCAGCTGGCCGGCAGCCGCCAAGGGCGTGGGCTTTACCGAAGCGCCGCGTGGTGCGCTGGGTCACTGGCTGAAGATTGCCGACACCCGCATCGACAGCTACCAGTGCGTGGTGCCCACCACCTGGAATGCCGGCCCGCGTGACGCCAAGGGCCAGATCGGCGCATACGAAGCCTCGCTGATGGGTACCAAGATGGCGGTGCCGGATCAGCCGCTGGAAATCCTGCGCACCCTGCACAGCTTCGACCCCTGCCTTGCCTGCTCCACCCATGTGATTGGCGAGGACGGCGGCGAGCTGGTGAGTGTGAAAGTACGTTGAGTTCGTCGCGCCCGTCCGCCCGGCGGCACCCCCTGCCCGGCAGACAACGCGACGATTGACCAGTCAGCACCGCCCCGCTCCCCCCGCAGGCGGCGCTGGCGAACTTCCTGATCGTCCGCCACGCTGGCCGGAGTGCCCATCACTCCCGGGATGGCCGGCAGCGTGGCGGTACGGCGGGAAAACAGGAGATTCAACATGAAAAGCTACGGCTTCGACGGCAACGCCCCACAGGGCCTGGGCCGCAAGGTCACGTCGGTTTATGTCTACGAGGCACCGGTACGCCTGTGGCACTGGATTACCGTGCTGTGCATCATCACCCTGTCCGTAACCGGCTACCTGATTGGCAAGCCCCTGCCTTCAGTACCCGGTGAGGCCACCTTCAACTTTGTCATGGGCTATATCCGTTTTGCCCATTTCACCGCCGGCTACATTCTGGCCATCGGCCTGATCGGTCGGCTGTACTGGGCGCTGGTGGGTAACCACCATGCGCGCGAGATCATTCTGGTGCCGGTATGGGACCGTGCCTGGTGGAAGGAATTTTTCTTTGAAGTGCGCTGGTATCTGTTTCTGGAGCGCTACCCGAAGAAATACATCGGCCACAACCCGGTCGGACAGATCGCCATGGCCAGCTTCCTGTGGGTGGCAGTATTCATGTGCTTTACCGGCTTTGCCCTGTACGGCGAAGGCCTGGGCACCAAGAGCTGGGCCTACCAGGGCTTTGGCTGGGTGATTTCCGCCTTTGGCGGCAACAGCCTGACGGTACACAACTGGCACCGGCTGGGCATGTGGTCCATCATTTTGTTCGTGATGATCCATGTGTATGCCGCCATCCGCGAGGACATCATGTCCAAGCAGAGCATGGTGTCGACCATGATCAGCGGTTTCCGTATGTTCAAGGATTAAACAAGGGAAAAACGTCCGCGATGGTGTTACATCAGCTTGTCCCGGACGTTTTCATTTTCCTGACCAGACCGAGGGATTCGTCAAACTGCCGCCAGCCCAGGCTGGCAGCAAAGCAACGCAGCCCAACACGCCATCCAAGCCCACCACCATGTCCACTCCGCTCGTCAGTGCCCGCACCCCGCTGCACCCCGGCCGTTTTCTGGATAGCCGCTTTCTTGCGCCCTCCGGCATGAGCCAGACCGATGCCGCACGACGACTGGGCATCTCGCGGCGCAGGCTGAACGAACTGATTGGCGGCAAGCGCGGCATCAGCCCGGATACCGCCATCCGGCTGGCCTGCGTGTTCGGCCAGGACGCACAGTTCTGGATGGCGCTGCAAAGCGCCTGGGACCTGGCGCAGGCCCGCCGCCAGCTAAGGCAAGCACGTCGCGTTTAAACCTTGCGTCGCCAACTGACGCATACCTTTGCGTTGCCATCCACGACCCGCGCTCCGTACACCATGCCCTGCCTTGCCCCCGCTCGCCTTACCCCCATGCTTCTTGCCTTCCCACCCGCAGCACTAGATAATCCCCCCCGTGCCGTTCAATAGCGGCACCGGGATTGGCGTCCCGAGCTTCCCGGACTGCTACGCGCTTGCGTACCAGTCCGCACACCATTGCTTTGCCTTTTTTATGGCGGGCCATGGTGGGAGCCTCTTTTGAGGCGCCGGGAAGGAAGCCGGTAACGCCAATCCCGCCATGCGCCTGCCACCCGCGATTGGCGTCGTAGGGAGCAGATTCCAGCTGCTTTCTGGAGCCTTCTGATGCGTATCTTCCTATCCTGTATTAAAGTGTTTTCGGCTTTACACCGTGTCGCGTCCGTAACCATTGCACGTCTTCTATGGCGGGCCATGGTGGGAGCCTCTCACGAGGCACCGCTCCTGGAACGGTACGCCAATCCTGCCATGTGCCTGCCACCCCCGATTGGCGTC
>NZ_JAELUD010000051.1:0-32195 GCF_016429185.1 Aquitalea sp. ASV11 | reverse complement strand
TTATTCTGTTTTTTAAAGAGCGGTGCAGGTCGCTGCGTTTCGTTTCCGTCGCTGCGTTGTCTGCTGAGGAGGCGAACTATACCGCCATGACCCACCCTCGTCAACACTTTGTGCGAAGAAATCTGCAAGATTTGCCAAAATTCCGTCGCACAGACTGCTAAGTCACTGAACGGTAATGATTTATGAAATACAGGTTTCATGACTGTTTTGCTGCGGGTGCACAGCCAGCGGCGCACTGGCGTCCTTCCTGACGCTGACCCACGAGGGAAACTGGCGCAAAAAGCTGGTTTCGCCGCCGACACAGGCAGCAAAAAGCCCGGCTGGGCCGGGCTTTTTGCAAACGGGTTGCTGATGTTTGCGATGACTCTATATAGATGGCGGATGACGGGGCTCTTATTTGATGCCGAGCCGGTCCATCCGGTAACGCATGGAGCGGAAGGTGAGGCCGAGCAGCTTGGCCGCCTGGGTGCGGTTGAAACGGGTGGCATCCAGTGCCTTGAGGATGGCTTCCCGCTCCACCCGGTCCAGAAAGTCTTGCAGCGGTTCACTGCCAGCATAGCCGGGGATGGCGTCATCCTGCTCCTGCAGTGGCTGGCTCAGGGTGAGTTGCAGGTCGGCGACATCGACCTTGTCGTCACCGGCCAGTGCTACTGCGCGTTCGAGGATGTTTTCCAGTTCACGGAAGTTGCCCGGGTAGTTGTAAGCCAGCATGGCCTTGACCGCATCCGGGGTGAGACGCGGCCGGCTGTCCGCGGTGGCGAAGCGGTCGAGCAGGGCGCCGATGAAGCGGGGAATGTCCTCGCGCAGTTCGCGCAGTGGCGGCATGCGCAGTGGTAGTACATTGAGCCGGTAATACAGGTCCTGACGGAACTGCCCGGCTTCGACCAGGGCTGCCAGGTCCTTGTGGGTGGCGCAGATGATGCGCACATCGACCGGGTCTTCTTGCGGGCTGCCCAGTTTGCGCACCTTCTTTTCCTGAATGGCGCGCAGCAGTTTGACTTGCATGGCCAGCGGCAGGTCGGCAACTTCGTCCAGAAACAGGGTGCCGCCAGCGGCTTGCTGGAAGAATCCGTCGCGCTCGCTGTCGGCTCCGGTGAAGGCACCTTTGCGATAGCCGAAGAATTCGCTTTCCATCAGGTTTTCCGGAATGGCACCGCAATTGACCGGAACGAAGGGGCGTTCGGCACGTCCGCTTTGTTCATGAATCAGGCGGGCGGCTTGCTCCTTGCCGGTGCCCGATTCGCCACTGATATAGACAGCGGCCTGGCTGCGCGCCAGCTTGTCCACCATGCGGCGGACTTCCAGCATGGCAGGCGAGTCGCCGACCAGGCGTTCGATACTGCTGGATTTGCCATTGCCATCCACTTTCAGTACCGATTTCACCAGGGTGCGCAACTGGGCCAGGCTGATGGGTTTGGACAGATAGTCAAACGCGCCGGCCTTCATGGCCTTCACCGCGTTTTCCGTGCTGCCGTAGGCGGTGATGATGGCGCTGGGAATATCCAGTCCTTGCTCGGCAATGAATTCGACCACTTCAATGCCTTCGCCATCCGGCATGCGCATGTCGGTAAGCACCAGATTGAAGGGTTCGCGCTGCAGGCGCGCCTTGGCATCGCTGACATTGCCGGCCGTGATGACATCCAGGCCCATCTTGATCAGGGTGAGTTCCAGCAGTTCGCGGATGTCCGGTTCGTCGTCCACGACCAGCACGCGCAGGGGGGCTTTATTCATAGGCTAGATGACAGCTCAGACAGAAAACACCGCCGGGCGGGATGTAGTCGAGGCGTGCGTCGTTGGCCTCGGCCAGCTCCCGGGCAATATAGAGTCCCAGCCCGGTGCCGGTGCTTTCGGTAGTGAAAAAGGGTTCGAACAGGTGTAACTGCGCGTCTTCGCTCATGCCCGGTCCGTCATCCATCACACGGATGAGCACCTGGGTTTCGACATGATTGATTTCAATGCATACCGCGCCATGTACCCGGGAAGAGTGGCGCCAGGCATTGCCCACCAGGTTGGACAGGATCTGCCCCAGATGACCGCGGTCGAAATAGATGCTGTCGGTGCTGTGGAAGATGGTGAGGATGCGTCCGGCGGCATCAGGCTGGGCCATGCCGAACTGATCCAGAAAATCAGCCAGGAACTGGGACAGCTTGATGGTTTCGGTTTTGACCCGGTCGCGTCGTCCCAGCATCAGCACTTCTTCCACCAGACCGTTAATCCGTTTGGCGTTGTCGCGCACGATGCGGGTGAGCCGCTGGGTAGCCGGGTCTTCCGCGCCTTCGGCCAGCAAATCACCGGCATGGGAGATGGCGGCCAGCGGGTTGCGGATTTCATGGGCGATGTTGGCGGTGAGCCGGCCCAGCGCCGCCAGCTTGATGCGTTTGGCTTCTTCGGCCAGATCGGCCATATCACGCAGGAACATCACCACACCGCGCAAATCGCCAGCCAGAATGGGCACCATGCGGCCACCCAGTTGCCGGCCACGCACATTGCGCTCGACAAATACCGGCATCGGGGAATGGTTGTTGATACGCCAACGCTCGACGATGGGTGACAGTTCCGGCAGCAGGATGCCACGTTGCATGCTGGGGAAGTAGCGCACGGCCTGGGCATTGAATTGCCGCACGGTGCCGGTTTCGTCCAGCACGATGACGGCATCGCGCTGGCTTTGCAGCACCAGCTCGTTCAACCGGTTGAGGTTGGCAATTTCGCCGCCGCGACGTGAAGCCAGTTCTTCGGACTCGCGCGCCACACGCGCCAGCTGGTAAGTCACCACCGAGGTGACGAAACCGGCCAGCGACAACAGGCCGGTCTGGAACAAATCGTTGGTGCTGCCAAACAGCATATGGCTGCGGACATGCTCGTAACCGACATAACCGAACAGGCTGGCGGTGGCGATGGAGGCGTAAAACAGCGCAAAACGGCCGGAAGACAGCAGGCCGGCTACCGCGAGGTAGGGCAGCAACAGCATGCCATAGCCGCTTTTGACACCGCCGTTCATGCCCATCAGCCAGACAATCATCAGGATGTCGGCCACAATGGCCAGCGACAGCTGCAGGGTATGGGCAATCTTGCCATCGCGCAGGGCAAACCAGCTGGCAATCAGGCAGCCATACACCACGGCCCAGAGATTGAAATGCCCGCCACCGTCGACCAGCCGCTGTCCTTCGCTGCCTTGCAGCAGCGACATGAACAGCAACACCAGCAGCATGATGGCGCGAAAGCCGTTGACGAAGGCCAGGGCCTTGCGCGGACTCAGCGGCAGCGAGCGTTCAGACATCATGGTGTGTCAGCCGTGGGCAAATCACCAATGGCCGATACCGTCCACTTCTTCGGCATCAGTTTGCCTTTCTTGCCGCGCTTGGCATCGAACTCGGCCAGTGCCAGTTTTTCGTCCGCCACCTTGCCACGCACCGATACCGTGGCCAGCACGGCCTTGTCGCCCTTGACCAGCCCGATGGCGGTGAGCGACTCACCGGTGTCCAGCCCCATCAGCATCAGGCCACGGCCCTTGGCCATTTCCTTCAGCTCGCCTGCCGGGAAGGCCAGCAGACGGCCATTGTCCGCTGCAGCCACCAGCCGCAGGGTGGTCAGGTCGGCATTGGCGGCCACCGCCACCGGGGTGATGACGCTTTCGCCATCGTCCAGCGTGATGAAGGCCTTGCCCGCCTTGACCCGACCCGACATGTCGGACAGCCTGGCCACAAAGCCATAACCGCCGGAACCGGCCACCACGAAGCGGGCGTCGTCCTTGCCGGAAATCATTTGTGCCGGCTTGGCACCGTCCTGCAAATCCACCAGCGAGGCTACCGGCACGCCGTCGCCACGACCGGTGGGCACATCGGCCGGATCGATGGTGTAGGCGCGGCCCTTGTTGTCCAGCACGATGACCGACCACACGGTGCGGGTTTCCACCACGGTGTGCAGGCCATCGCCATCCTTGAAGGCCAGGGCGGACAGGTCGACATTGTGGCCGACGCGGGCGCGGATCCAGCCCTTTTGCGACAGGATGATGGTGACCGGCTCGTCGGCGATGGTCTGGGTCAGCACTGCACGTTCGGCCGCCTTGATTTCACTGCGGCGCTGATCGCCGTATTTGGCAGTGTCGGCCATGATTTCGTCGCGGATCAGGCGGGTGAGGGCATCCGGCGTATCCAGCACATGGCGCAGGCCTTCGCGCTCTTCGCGCAGCTCGGACAGCTCTTTCTCCAGCTTGAAGCCTTCCAGCCGCGCCAGCTGGCGCAGGCGGATTTCCAGAATGTCCTCGGCCTGTGCTTCGGACAGGCCGAAGGCTTTCATCAGGTCGGGCTTGGGTTCGTCCGATTCACGGATGACGCGGATGACTTCATCGATATGGATGAAGGCAATCATGCGGCCTTCCAGAATATGGATGCGCTTTTCCACCTGACCCAGGCGGTGCTTGAGACGGCGGGTGACGGTGCTGCGGCGGAAGGCGATCCACTCGCTCAGAATGGCCTTGAGGCCCTTCTGCGCCGGGCGACCGTCCAGGCCGATCATCACCAGGTTCATCGAGGCATTGCCTTCCAGACTGGTTTGCGCCAGCAGGATGTTGATGAACTCGTCCGGGTCCTGCCGGCTGGACTTGGGTTCGAACACCAGACGTACCGGGTTCTGGCTGTCCGATTCGTCGCGCACGCGGTCCAGCAGCGACAGCATCAGGCTCTTGAGGTTTTGCTGTTCCTGCGTCAGCGCCTTCTTGCCGGTCTTGAGCTTGGGATTGGTGGCTTCTTCAATCTCGGCCAGCACCTTCTGCGCGGAAGAACCGGGCGGCAGCTCGGACACGATGACGCGCCACTGGCCACGCGCCAGTTTTTCCACTTCCCATTTGGCACGCACCCGCACGCTGCCACGGCCACCTTCATACGCCGCCAGAATGTCGTCAAACGGGGTGATGATCTGGCCACCGCCGGGGAAGTCCGGGCCGGGGATGTAGTCCATCAGCTGGCGGGTCGTCAGTTCCGGGTTGGCCAGCAAGGCCAGGCAGCCGCGTGCCACTTCGGTGAGGTTATGCGGCGGAATTTCCGTGGCCATGCCCACGGCAATACCGGATGCACCGTTGAGCAGCACCATGGGCAGGCGCGCCGGCAGCAGGGCAGGCTCTTCAAATGCGCCGTCATAGTTGGGCACAAAATCCACCGTACCCATGTCGATTTCGCCCAGCAGCAGTTCGGCAATCGGCGTCAGGCGTGCTTCGGTGTAACGCATGGCGGCGGCACCGTCGCCGTCGCGGCTGCCGAAGTTGCCCTGACCGTCGATCAGCGGATAGCGCAGGGTGAAGTCCTGCGCCATGCGCACCAGCGCCTCGTAAGCCGAGCTGTCGCCGTGCGGGTGGTATTTACCCAGGATTTCACCCACCACACGGGCCGACTTGACCGGCTTGGCCCCATGCACCAGGCCCATGTCGCGCATGGCATACAGAATGCGGCGCTGCACCGGTTTCTGGCCGTCGGCCACTTCCGGCAGCGCGCGGCCCTTGACCACGCTCATGGCGTATTCCAGATAGGCACGCTCGGCATACTGGTCCAGCGGAATCCAGTCGCCCGACTGCGCATCTGCCGGCGGGGCTGGCGGTGTCACGGGCGGCTGCATGCCGGTGGCGGGCAGCGCATCGTCAAAGAGATCATTACTGTTCATGGGCAGAGCTTGCTTGTGTGATAGGTTTACACGTGTTCATTTGCAGCGACGCCATCCACGGTTTCCGACACCATATCGGCAGGACAGGCGCGCTGCGCCATTCATTTTCGAGGGCAATTCTACTATGGCCAGCCTGTTGCAGTGGCAATGCCACCCGTTTGACGGCTTTTCCCCGCTTGCGCTGTATGAAATGCTGCAGTTGCGCGACCGGGTATTCGTACTGGAACAACAATCCATCTATGGCGATGTGGATGGCGTGGACCTGCACTGTCACCACCTGCTGGGCCGCGATGGTCATGGCAAATTGCTGGCCTATGCCCGCCTGATTGCACCGGGCGAAAAATATGCGGATGCCAGCGCCATCGGCCGCGTGGTGCTGGAACCGGTGGCCCGCGGCAAGGGGCTGGGCCAGCAATTGCTGGCGGAAGCGGTGGCCCACTGCCTGCAATTGTGGCCTGCCGCTCCCATCATGCTGTCGGCCCAGACATCCGCCCAGGGACTGTATGAACGCTTCGGCTTTGTCGCGGTGTCACAGCCTTATGACGATGGCGGCATCCTGCATGTGGACATGCGGCGCGGCGCGCTCAGTCACTGAGCCGGCCCAGGCCTGCTCAAGCCGCCTGCGGCGCGAACAGGTCTTTCCAGCCGGTGTAGGCGGTGACATACAGCACCGGAAACCACAGCAGCAAGCCCAGACCCAGCGGCAACACAGCCAGAAACAACAACACGGCCAGCATGAAGGCACTGAGCAGCACCGCCTGCCAGTTGGCAATACCACCGCGAAAACTGTCCCGCAGCGCCTGCCACGGACCCAGACCACTCAGTACCACCAGGGCCGGCGCAAACCAGTAGCACAGGCTGAGCAGGAACATCAGCGCGGCGCTGAGCAGCATGAACAACCCGACCGGGCCTTCCAGCCTGGGCAGCTCCTGCGCATTCTGCGCTGCTATCAGTTGCAGGCCCAATAAGGGCATGGCGGCACTGAGCAGCATCATGGCCAGCAACAACAGGGCCAGATACAGCATGCCGACATTGAGCAAGGCGCGCGGTGCGCGGTCAAACCCGGCAAACAGGGCGCGCAGCTTCAGTTCGCGGCCTTGTTCGGCCTGCTGTGCGGCCAGCACGAAACCGCCGGCAAAGATCGGGGCCAGAAAGAAAGTGAGCGGCGCCCCCAGCAAGGGGATGGCCGCCACGGCAAAGTGGATGAGCAGATAACCACCGGCCAGCAACATCCAGGTGAGTGGCTGCTGTCGTACCAGATAAAACGCCTCCACAATCCAGCGCCAGCCCCGTGCATAGCCCACCTGGCGTGCATTGATGCGTGCGGGAAATTCAGTCTGCATGCTTGCTCCTGTCCGGCTGATTCATGGCAAAAACCCGAAAACCTGCGCCGACTGTCCACCAGAGCAGCAGGCTGGTCAAGCCCATCTGCCTGCCAGCCCCGGGCCGGACGCGTGGCGCTGCGCGCAGCAATGCTGTCAACAATGCATTGAAATTGCACGAAAACAGCGCACAAGCTGCGCCGTGACGGTTGCCGCAATGCGGCAAAATCAGGGATAATTCCATGATTTAGCGGCGGTTAATCCATGCCGGTGCCATGCACGGGTTGCGGGCTGACTGTCGTACCGCATCTGTCCCGCCCCCTTTATTGTTTTTGAGGTTTTCCTGAAATGGTCACCCGAACCGAGCTAGCCAACGCCATTCGTTTCCTCTCCATGGACGCAGTGGAAAAGGCAAAATCTGGTCACCCCGGCGCCCCGATGGGCATGGCTGATATCGCTGAAGTGCTGTGGCGCGATCACCTGAAGCACAATCCTGCCAACCCTTCCTGGTCCAACCGTGACCGCTTCGTGCTCTCCAACGGGCACGGCTCCATGCTCATCTACAGCCTGCTGCACCTCACCGGCTACGATCTGTCCATCGACGACCTCAAAAACTTCCGTCAGCTGCATTCCAAAACCCCGGGCCACCCGGAATACGGTTATGCACCGGGCGTGGAAACCACCACTGGCCCGCTAGGCCAGGGCATCACCAATGCGGTGGGCATGGCGCTGGCCGAAAAAATGCTGGCCGCCCAGTTCAACCGTGACGGCCACACCGTCGTTGACCACAACACCTGGGTATTCCTGGGGGACGGTTGCCTGATGGAAGGCATCAGCCACGAAGCCTGCTCGCTGGCCGGTACCTGGGGCCTCAACAAGCTGATCGCCTTCTGGGACGACAACGGCATTTCTATCGACGGCCACGTTGAAGGCTGGTTCACCGACAACACCCCGGCCCGCTTCGAAGCCTACGGCTGGCAGGTGATCAAGAACGTCAACGGCCACGATCCGGTGGAAATCGCCACTGCCATCGAAACCGCCAAGAAGGGCGACCGCCCGACGCTGATCTGCTGCAAGACCACCATCGGCTTTGGCTCGCCCAACAAGCAAGGCACACACGACGTACACGGCGCACCGCTGGGCGCGGCTGAAATTGCCGCTGCGCGCGAAGCCCTGAACTGGCCGCATGCCCCGTTTGAAATTCCGGCCGAGATCTACGCCGCCTGGAGCGCCCGCGACAAGGGTGCACTGGCCGAGATCGAATGGAACAAGCAGTTTGACGCCTACCGCGCCGCTTACCCGGAACTGGCTGCCGAATTCGAACGCCGCATGCAGGGCGAACTGCCGGCTGCCTGGGCCGAAGCCCGCGATGCTGCCATCGCCAAAATCGTCGACGCCGCCCAGACCGTGGCCACCCGCAAGGCCAGCCAGATTGCACTGGAAGCCTTCTCGCCCAGCCTGCCTGAGTTTGTAGGCGGTTCGGCCGACCTGACCGGCTCCAACCTGACCAACTGGTCTGGCTCCAAGTGGATCGACGCTGCCGGTAACGGCAACTACATCAGCTATGGCGTACGCGAGTTCGGCATGGCCGCCATCATGAACGGCATGACGCTGCACGGTGGCCTGCGCCCCTACGGCGGCACCTTCCTGATGTTCAGCGAATACGCCCGCAATGCTCTGCGCATGGCCTCGCTGATGAAGATCAACCCGGTGTTCGTGTTCACTCACGACTCCATCGGTCTGGGCGAAGACGGCCCCACCCACCAACCGGTGGAACAAGTGGCCACACTGCGCATGATTCCGAATCACCACACCTGGCGTCCGTGCGACACCACCGAAGCTGCGGTGGCCTGGGCACATGCCATCGAACAGAAAACCACGCCGAGCAGCCTGATCCTCAGCCGCCAGAACCTGCCTTTCGTGCAGCGTGATGCGCAGCAAGTGAAAGACATCGCGCGTGGCGGCTACGTGCTGCGCGATGCCGCCGATGCCCGCGCCGTGCTGATTGCCACCGGTTCGGAAATCGAACTGGCGCTGAAGGCACAGGAAGCACTGGCCGCCGAAGGCATTGCCGTGCGCGTGGTGTCCATGCCCTGCACCAATGTGTTCGACCAGCAGGACAAGGCCTGGCAGCAAAGCGTGCTGCCGGCCGGCCTGCCGCGCCTGGCCATTGAAGCCGGCGTGCCGGACTTCTGGCGCAAGTATGTCGGTCTGGAAGGCGATGTGGTCGGTATCGACCATTTCGGCGAATCCGCACCGGCAGGCGTACTGTTCAAGGAATTCGGCTTCACCGTCGACAATGTCGTCGCCAAGACCAAGAACATCATCCAGTAAATAAAGCACAGGCCACCCCATCCAAAAACAAAGCAGGGGTGGCCTTATTTTTGTGGTGTCTCCATTCTGACCCGCTCACGCGGGGAGGCACCAGACTTTCCGGGAGAGTAATAGTATGACCATTCGCATCGCGATCAACGGCTACGGCCGTATTGGCCGTCAGGTTCTGCGCGCCATTTACGAATACAACCTGCACAACGATTTCAAGGTTGTTGCCGTCAACGCTACTGGCGATCTGGCCACCAACGCCCACCTGACCAAGTTCGACACCGTGCACGGTCGTTTTCCGGCAGACATCGCACACGATGAAGAAAACCTGCTGATCAATGGCGAGAAGATTCCGTTCTTCTCCACCCGCAATCCGGCCGAACTGCCGTGGAAAGCCCTGAATGTAGACCTGGTACTGGAATGTACCGGTGCCTTCACCAGCAAGGAAAAGTGCCAGGTTCACCTGGATGCCGGTGCCAAGAAGGTGCTGATTTCCGCCCCGGGCGGTGACGACGTGGACGCCACCATCGTGTACGGCGTGAACCACAACGTGCTGACCAGCGCCATGACCGTGGTATCCAACGCATCCTGCACCACCAACTGCCTGGCACCGGTGGCCAAGGCACTGAACGACACCATTGGCGTGACCAAGGGCCTGATGACCACCATCCACGCCTTTACCAACGACCAGGTGCTGACCGACGTGCGTCACAAGGACCTGCGCCGCGCCCGTTCCGCCACCGAAAACATGATCCCCACCAAGACCGGTGCCGCCAAGGCCGTGGGTCTGGTGCTGCCGGAACTGAAGGGCAAGCTCGATGGCTTCGCCGTACGCGTTCCCACCATCAATGTTTCGCTGGTTGACCTGACCTTCAAGTCCGGCCGTGACACCACCAAGGACGAAGTCAACGAAATCCTGCAGGCTGCTGCCGAAGGCCCGATGAAGGGCGTACTGGGCTTCAACACCCTGCCGCTGGTTTCCTCCGACTTCAACCACAGCACCGAAGCCTCCACCTTTGACGCCACCCTGACCAAGGTGACTGGCGGCAATATGGTGAAGGTACTGGCCTGGTACGACAACGAGTGGGGTTTCAGCAACCAGATGCTGAAAACCGCTCGCGCTATGTTCGAAGCCAAGTAAGGTATGGCCCTGCGGGGCCGGCAGCAAATGAAAGCAGGCAGGACGCAGGTCCGCCTGCTTTCGTGCGGAAACAGCACGGACGAGTGAGCCGGTTGAGCCATGCTCCCGCCACTGCGCCCCAGGGCAAACACACCCGCCCAGGCTGCGGCCTAGCGCGGCGCTTAACAGCCAGCAGGGCAGGGTGCAAGAGCCAACTGCTGTAATAAATACACTACTTGATCTGCTGTCTGTTGCGCATGCAGACAGCCCGGTACAGTAGCTACAGCGATAGCCAGCGCAGTGACAAGACTGCCAGTCATATGTCATTGCGCTTACACTATCGCCAAGCCCGAATACGGCTGTACGGCCTTCTCCCACGAAGGCGGTCGCCAATCGCATTCAACAGATAAAAGCGAGCCACCGATGAAATTCAACAAACTGACCGAGCTGGACCTGGCCGGCAAACGCGTACTGATCCGTGTTGACATGAACGTGCCGGTGAAAAATGGCGTGATCGGCGACGACACCCGCATCCGCGCCAGCCTGCCGTCCATCGAACACAGCCTGAACGCCGGTGCCGGCGTCATCCTGATGACCCACCTGGGCCGTCCGACCGAAGGCGAACCCAAGCCGGAAGACAGCCTGGCTCCGGTGGTCGAGCGCCTGTCCACCCTGCTGGGCAAGCCGGTACGCCTGGTTGCCGACTGGCAAGCCGGCCTGAATGTGGCTGCCGGTGAAGTGGTGATGCTGGAAAACGTACGCCTGAACAAGGGAGAGAAGAAGAACAATGCCGATCTGGGCAAGGCTTACGCCAGCCTGTGCGACGTATTCGTCAACGATGCCTTTGGCACCGCCCACCGCGCCGAAGCCTCCACCCACGCGGTAGCCCAGTTTGCCCCCACCGCCTGCGCCGGCATCCTGCTGGCGGCCGAGCTGGACGCTCTGGGCAAGGCCCTGCTGGCGCCGGCACGTCCGCTGGTGGCCATTGTGGCCGGCTCCAAGGTTTCCACCAAGCTGACCATTCTGGAAGCGCTGGCTGACAAGGTGGACCAGCTGATCGTGGGCGGTGGCATTGCCAACACCTTCTTGCTGGCCGAAGGCAAGAACATCGGCAAATCGCTGGCCGAAGCTGATCTGGTTGAGGAAGCCAAGAAGGTGATTGCCAAGATCCGCGCCCGTGGCGGCGATGTACCGCTGCCCAGCGACGTGGTGTGCGCCACCGAATTTGCCGAAACCGCCGCTGCCACCACCAAGCCGGTGGCCGAGGTGGGCGCTGACGACATGATTCTGGACATCGGCCCCGATTCCGCCGCCGAACTGGCTGGCATCATTGCCAAGGCCGGTACCGTGGTATGGAACGGCCCGGTCGGCGTGTTCGAGTTCGACCAGTTCGGTAACGGCACCAAGACCCTGGCACAGGCCATCGCCCAGTCGCCGGCCTTCTCCATTGCCGGTGGCGGTGACACCCTGGCGGCGATTGCCAAGTACGGCATTACCGATGACATCAGCTATATCTCCACCGGTGGTGGTGCTTTCCTGGAATTCCTGGAAGGCAAGACCCTGCCGGCAGTGGCCATTCTGAGCGAACGCGCCGCCTGATCGCAGTCATCACCACATGCAAGTGAATGGCGCGCCCGGCGTGCCATTCTCCCCACCCTTGCCGGAGTACTGCCATGCCCTTGAATACCTGGTTGCTGTTTGTCACCACCGTGTTTTTTGTTTCCGCCACACCCGGCCCCAACATGCTGCTGGCCATGACCCACGGCATTCACCATGGCGTGCGCCGCACCGCCGTGACCTGCCTGGGCCTGATGACCGGCCTTGGCATCATCATGCTGGGTTCGGCTGCCGGCCTGGGTGCCTTGCTGGCCGCATCGGAACAACTGTTTTCTATCGTAAAATACGCCGGTGCCGCCTATCTGATTTACCTGGGCATCAAGACCTGGCGCGCCATCCCGCAACCGGTAACGGAAGTGGCAGAAGACAGCAGCGCCCGGCATACGCCGTGGATGATGTTCCGCACCGGTTTTCTGGTGTCGATGAGCAATCCCAAGGCCTTCATCTTTTTTACCGCGCTGTTCCCGCAGTTCATGGACGCGCGACTGCCGCAGGGGCCGCAGCTGGCCGTGCTGGCAGCCACGTTTTACGTGATTGAAGCATCCTGGCAGTTTGCCTACGCCAGTGGCGGAGCCCGCCTGGCAGGCTGGCTCAATAGCGCCCGTCGCCTGAAGCTGGTGAACCAGGTATCCGGCGGGGCTTTTGTCGGTGCCGGCCTGATATTGTCCGGTGTGTCCCGCCACTAGGCGGCTTGCATTACCCGTATTCCTGATTGGATTGCCGCTGTAACCCGGCAGGCAGTCCCCGATTTGAAACCCATGCCGCCCAACCGCGGCATGACCTGAGGAGATTTTCATGGCACTCGTTTCCATGCGTCAGCTGCTGGACCATGCAGCCGAATTCAGCTACGGCCTGCCGGCTTTCAACGTCAACAACCTGGAACAGATGCGCGCCATCATGGAAGCCGCTGACAAGTGCGACGCACCGGTCATCGTGCAGGCCTCCGCCGGTGCCCGCAAATACGCGGGTGCGCCCTTCCTGCGTCACATGATCCTGGCCGCGGTGGAAGAATTTCCGCATATCCCGGTGGTGATGCACCAGGACCACGGCACCAGCCCGGACGTATGCCAGCGCTCCATCCAGCTGGGCTTCTCTTCCGTGATGATGGACGGCTCGCTGAAAAGCGACGGCAAGACCCCGGCCAACTACGACTACAACGTGGAAGTGACCCGCACCGTGGTGAACTTCTCCCATGCATGTGGCGTGTCGGTAGAAGGTGAAATCGGTTGCCTGGGCAGCCTGGAAACCGGCATGGCCGGCGAAGAAGACGGCGTGGGTGCCGAAGGCGTGCTGGACCACAGCCAACTTTTGACCGACCCGGAAGAAGCCGCCCGCTTCGTCAAGGACACCGGTGTGGATGCCCTGGCCATTGCCATCGGCACCAGCCACGGCGCGTACAAGTTCAGCAAGAAGCCCACCGGCGACGTGCTGCGCATCGACCGCATCAAGGAAATCCACGCCCGCATCCCCAACACCCATCTGGTGATGCACGGTTCCTCTTCGGTACCGCAGGAGTGGCTGCAGATCATCAACGAATTCGGCGGTGACCTGGGTGAAACCTATGGCGTGCCGGTGGAAGAAATCGTGGAAGGCATCAAGCACGGCGTGCGCAAGGTGAATATCGACACCGACCTGCGTCTGGCCTCCACCGGTGCCATCCGCCGCTTCATGGCGCAGAACCCGAAGGAATTCGATCCGCGCAAATACCTGAAGGCCTCCACCGATGCCATGCGCGATATCTGTATTGCCCGCTACGAAGCCTTTGGTGCTTGCGGTCAGGCCAGCAAGATCAAGGCCGTGAGCCTGGATACCATGGCCAATCTGTATCTGAAGGGCCAACTGGCGCAAATCGTAAAATAAGCGCCATTCGCTCCATTATCCAGCCCGCTCCTGTAGCGGGCTTTTTCACGTCCATCCGCCCGCAGGTGCATGCCGGCATCCCCCATCAGCAGCATTGGCGCAGGCCACGCCATTGCTTACACTGCAAGGATGAGCGAACTGCTATCCCCTCTCGAATGGTTTTTTGTCATCCTGCTGGCCGTGGTTCCACTGCTGGGGCTGGGTTTCCACCTGTGGATCATGCTGCTGGGCCATGGCAACAACGACAAGCACACCAAGGACCGACCATGAAACTCGACATCCTGTATTTTGCCCGCCTGAAAGACAGCTTCGGCATGGGTAATGAACAGCTGGACACCGAGGCTGCCAGCGTGGATGAGCTGCTCATCGAATTGCGTCAGCGCGGCGGCAACTGGAGCAGCGAGCTGGCGGCCGGCAAGGCCTTCCGCGTGGCACGCAACCAGGAGCTGGTGCGGCTGGATGCCACCCTGAGCGACGGGGACGAAGTGGCCATCTTCCCGCCGGTTACCGGGGGCTGACATGCAGCCATTTACGGTTCGGATCCAGCATGAAGTGTTTGATTGCGGCGCGGAAATCGCCCGCCTGTCGGCCAACCCGGCCTGCGGTGCCGTGGTGAGTTTCAGCGGCCTGGTACGTGACTATGGCGACCGGCAGGACATTGCCGCGCTGGAGCTGGAGCATTACCCGGGCATGACCGAACGCTCCTTGCACGCCATCATCCAGCAAGCGCGGGAACGCTGGCAGCTACAGGCCGCCACCATCATCCACCGCGTGGGCCGGCTTGCGCTGGGCGAGGCCATCGTGCTGGTGGTTACCGCCAGCAGCCACCGCAAGGATGCCTTTGCCGCGGCGGAATTCCTGATGGATTTTCTCAAGACCGAAGCGCCATTCTGGAAAAAGGAAATCCAGCAGGATGGCAGCAGTTACTGGGTGGAAGCCAAGGCCAGCGACCAGCACGCCGCCGGGCGCTGGCAATGACGGCCTACACCGCGCTGATTCTGGCCGGCGGCCAGGCCAGCCGCATGGGCGGGGTGGACAAGGGCCTGGTGGAACTGGCCGGTCAGCCGCTGATTGCCCGCACCCTGCACAGCCTCGCCGCACAAAACCAGCCGCCTGTACGAATCCTGATCTCTGCCAATCGTCATCTGGATGCCTACGCCGCTTATGGCCATCCGGTGTTGCCGGACACACTGCCCGATTATCCTGGCCCATTGGCAGGCTTGCTGGCGGGCATGCAGGCCGAGCCTGACAGCAAGCTGCTGATGCTGCCTTGTGATGCCGTGCAACTGCCCGCGGACTTTGCCACCCGCCTGCTGGCAGCGCTGCCCGGACGGCAAGCGGTCAGTGCCAGTGACCCGGCGCAGTGGCACCCCAGCCTGCTGGCGCTGCAAGCCGGGCTGCAACCCTCGCTGCTGGACTACCTGCAACAAGGTGGCCGCTCCATCCGCGGCTGGCTGGCCGGGCTGCAACACGATACCGTGCCGTTCGTGCAGCCCTTTGCCAATCTCAATACCCTGCAGGCGGTGGCAGCACTGGCGCAACAGTGGCCGGTTGACTGACACTGTCCAGCAGCCAGCGCTTGAACAGCAGCGCATTGTCACTCAGTGATGCATGGCGCGGATGGACCAGGTAATCCACCTTGCCGCTGACAAAGGCAAACGGCCCCAGCCGCTTGAGCACGCCTTGCTGCAACAGATCATGCGCCATGAATTCCCAGCCCAGTCCGATGCCCATTCTTTGCAACACGGCGTTAAAGGCCAGCGTCACCTGATTGAACATCGGCACCCGCTCCGGCGCGGTATAAGTCAGGCCGAAGTGACCGAACCAGTCATGCCAGTTGATGCAGTTCCAGGCCGATGAATCCAGCTGGATCAATGGCAGTTGCGCCAGATCCGCTGGCTGGCTGATGTCGGGAAAGTCCAGCTGCGCGCTATACACCGGGTACACCACTTCGGGAAACAAGGGCTCGGCACACAGCGAACTCCACTGGCCATCGCCATAGAAAATGGCAAAGTCGTATTCGGCCACGCTGGCTTCATCCATGCTGTTGCTGGCATGAATATTCACCGTGATATCCGGATACTGCTGACTGAAGGCCACCAGCCGGGGAAACAGCCAGAACTGCGCCACCGCGTGGGTGCAATTCACGGTGAGGGTGTGGCGGTTATGCTCGGCCTGCAACCGCACCACGCTGCGCAACAAGGATTGCAGCATGGGGCCGACCTCGCGCTGCAAGGCCAGCCCGGCCGGGGTAGGCTGGATGCCACGCACCAGCCGCTCGAACAGTGGCAGCTTGAGCCAGTCTTCCAGCGCGCGAATCTGCTTGCTCACCGCACTTTGCGTCACGCACAGCTCGGTGGCTGCCTTGGTAAAGCTGCCATTGCGCAGTACCGCCTCGAAATGAATCAGGCTTTCCAGCGGTGGCAAATTCTTCAGATAGCGGCTCATCTGCTTGCGTCCCCATCATGATGACTGCCAGGCTGACATTCCTGTTCAGCATCCTGGCTTGATACAGGATATTAACCCAGACAAGAACCAGGCTGAACATGACATTCCTGTGAGGAATGCGTGAATGCCGAGATATCCTTTGTCGGCCCGCCCTGCCTGCACGTAGCCTTGGGCCATCATCAGTTGCGCAGGGAAGATGCAAAATGAAACGCGGAATCAGCTATGCCGGCCTGGCCGGTGCAATATGGGGCATGGTGCTGATGGTGCCGCAGGTAATGCCCGCCTTCAGCCCCTGGCTGCTCAGTGCCGTGCGCTTTAGCTTGTACGGGGTGATTTCCTTGTTGCTGGCGCTGCCGCTGGCCGGACGGATACGGGCCAAGCTACAGGCTGAAGATGTAATCATGCTGGCCGTACTGTCGCTGGTGGGCAATCTGCTGTATTTCATCTTGCTGGCTGCCGCCATCCAGCTGGTGGGCATTGCTCCCGCCTCGCTCATTGTCGGTGTGTTGCCGGTCACCATCACCCTGCTGGGCCTGCAAGACGAGGGTGCGCTGTCGCTGCGCCAACTGGCCTGGCCCTTGCTGATGGTGCTGGCCGGCATTGTCTGCATCAATATCGATACCTTTGCCGGCAGCCATCCGGGCACTGCCAGCGTGGCAGACCGTATCCTGGGCGTACTGGCTGCGCTGGGTGCACTGGCCAGCTGGAGCTGGTTTGCCTCCCGCAATGCGCGCTATCTGCGCCAGCGCCCCTGTTTTGACAGCCATGAATGGTCTTGCCTGCTGGGCATGGTGACCGGCGTGATGGGCGGTGGCTTGTGGCTGGCGGGTAACTGGCTGGGCCTGCCCATGGTCAGCCAGGCAGTCAGCCATGCCCAGTGGCAGCTGTTCTGGGTAGCGGCCACTGGCTGTGCACTGGGCGGCTCGTGGCTGGCCAATGCGCTGTGGTATGCCGCAGCACGCCGACTGCCACCCACCTTGTCTGGTCAGTTGATCGTATTTGAAACACTGTTTGCCTTGCTGTATGGCTTTGCCTGGTTGCAGCGCTGGCCGCGGCCGCTGGAGCTTGCCTCCATGCTGCTGCTGCTGGGTGGAGTGGCCTGGGCGGTACGGCGGCATGCCACGCCAGCAGAAGAGCAAGCCATGCCGGCCTGGCAGGGGAGTTGATTCCGGCGAGTGCCGCACAGAGACAAACCCCCTCTCGCTTTCCGGAAGGAAAGCGAGGCTCCTTTCTTCAAATTGGCAGGGCAAGGGCGGGGGAATTGGGAATAGATGGGAAGGCTGCGAAAGCAATATCTTAGTCGAAAGGCCCGGCTTTGCCGGGTCCAGTGCAATCGTACCAAATCACTTTATTTGCAGCATGAAAAACGCTGCCATTGGCAGCGTTTTTCATGTCGGATGCAAGACAGCTTATTTGCCGCCGGCAACACCCAGCTTGGCACGGCGCGCCTTGACCGCATCGGCCAGCGTGGTGAGCAGCTTCTCGGTGTCATCCCAGCCGATACAGGCATCGGTGATGCTCTGACCGTATTTCAGCTCGCAGCCCGGCTTCAGGTCCTGACGGCCTTCTGCCAGATGACTTTCCACCATCACGCCAAAGATGTGCTGATCACCGGCTGCCAGCTGGCCTGCCACATCGTCGGCCACTTCCATCTGGCGACGGTAATCCTTGCGGCTGTTGGCATGGCTGAAATCCACCATCAGCTTTTGCGGCAGGCCCACGGCTGCCAGTTCGGCAGCGGCGGCGCGTACATGCTCGGCCGAATAGTTGGGTTCCTTGCCACCACGCAGGATGACGTGGCAATCCGGGTTGCCGCCGGTGGAAACAATGGCGGAGTGGCCGGTCTTGGTAACCGACAGGAAGTGGTGCGACACGCTGGCGGAACGGATGGCATCCACGGCAATTTTCAGGTTGCCGTCAGTACCGTTCTTGAAACCCACCGGGCAGGACAGGCCGGAAGCCAGTTCGCGGTGAACCTGGCTTTCGGTGGTACGTGCGCCGATGGCACCCCAGCTGATCAGGTCGGCAAAGTATTGCGGGGTGATCATGTCGAGGAATTCGGTTGCCGCCGGAATGCCCATGTCGTTGAGCGTCAGCAGCAGACGGCGCGCCAGACGCAGGCCGGTATTGATGTCGTAGGATTCGTTCAGGTGCGGGTCGTTGATCAGACCCTTCCAGCCCACGGTAGTACGCGGCTTTTCAAAGTAGACACGCATCACCACCACCAGCTCGCCAGCCAGGCTGTTACGCAGCGTGGAAAGCTTGCGCGCATACTCGATGGCTGCATCGGTATCGTGAATCGAACAGGGGCCGATCACCACCAGCAGGCGATCATCCTCGCCACGCAGCAGGGCAGCAATGTCCTTGCGGGTGGTGTAGATGACTTCGGAAGCGGTTTCGGTGATGGGCAGTTCGTACAGATGGGCAATCGGAGGCAGTAATTCCTTGATTTCGCTGATTCTGACGTCGTCGGTCTGGCGTTGCATGTTTGTCCCTAGCTGATATCGTTTTTACCTTGCATAGCAGCAAGATACCCGTACCAGCCAAGGCCGACAAGCCCTTGTGTAAGTGGCAGGGCTGCGCAAAAAACAAAAGCGCCATCGCAAGGCGATGACGCTTTGTGGCAGCAGATTACCGCAGGGGATCAGTCTGCGTATTGACGCTTCATGCGTTCGCGGCGCTCCTGGGCCTCTACCGACAGGGTAGCTGTCGGACGTGCCATCAGGCGGCGCAGGCCGATGGGTTCGCCAGTGTCTTCGCAGAAACCATAGGAGCCATCGTCAATCTGACGGATCGAGGCCTGGATTTTCTGCAGCAGCTTGCGTTCGCGGTCGCGGGTGCGCAGTTCCAGCGCATATTCCTCTTCCAGCGTGGCCCGGTCGGCGGGATCCGGGGTAGCTTCCTGCTCTTGCAGATGGTTGGCAGTGGCATTGGCGTTGATCAACAACTCCTGCTGCATCTGCAACAACCGGTCTTTGAAGAACTCAAGATGGTCGGCGTTCATGTAATCATCGCCTTCCCAGTTGAGAATATCTTGTTCGGTCAGCTTGGCCATAATTTTGGTGCTTCCAGCATGAGAGTTGGCAGACAGGCGAAGAAGATTACCCACGGTATCGGATTTGTGCAACTGGCAGCAACAATTCCCCTTCTTCGGCTTGACCTGCTGCTGACACTCGGTATAGCGCCAATCACGGCAGGTAACAAGCTTGTCACATGAAAAAGGCGGCCGTGGCCGCCTGGTTACACCATTCAGAACTTATTTCTGCGACAGTACCCACTTCACCAGGGTCTTGACGTCAGCGTCGCTGACCTGGGCGTTTGGCGGCATCGGGACCGGGCCCCATACACCAGCACCACCTGCTTTCACCTTGGCGATCAGCTTGGCTTCAGCACCCTTGTCGCCAGCGTATTTCTTGGCCACGTCCTTGTAAGCCGGGCCCACCACCTTGTGGTCCACTGCGTGACAGGACAAGCAGTTGTTCTTTTGTGCCAGCGCCAGATTGGCCATGGCAGGCGCAGCAGCAGTACCCAGCAACAGGGCAGCAAGCAGCATTTTCTTCATCACGATTCTCCAGATCACTTAGGAAATGTCTCTACATCTTTTCAGATGTGACTGAGCATGACAAATAAACATATTTACTGCATGACCACCTTGAGTTGCATCAAGAAGCTGTTTTCCAGGTACTGCACCGGCAGCATCAGCACCACCTGGATGATCAGGAAGAGAATCAGCGGCGACAGATCGACCCCGCCTACAGTGGCGCGACGGAAGGGTTTGAGAAACGGCCGGGTAAGCGCATCCAGGATGGGAGTGAGCGGGTTATAAGGGTTCACCCAGCTGAGCACCGCCTGCACGATGACCGCGCCCATCAGCAAGGTCAGCGACTGCTTGAATACATCCAGAATGGCCAGCAAGGACAGCGCCAGCCAGGTTTCCGGTGCCGCCAGGGTGTACATGGGGTTGAATGCCAGGATGATGACGCTGGAAACCATGCTCACCAGCCAGGCCAGCAGCATGGTGGCACTGTCGTAACCGCGCAGCGATGGCACCAGCTTGCGCAGCGGCAGCACGGCAAAGTTGGTGGCCGCCATGACAAACTGGCACAAGGGGTGCTTGAACGGTGCCCGGGCCACTTGCAGGTAAAAACGCAGCAGCAGGACCAGCACAAACAGGTCGGCGATGGTCTTGATCAGAAATTGCACGGTTTCCAGAAACATGAAGCTTTAATCCTGACTGAGTTGTTGGCCCATTTCGATGGAGCGGTCACGGCAATCCATGGCACCGGCGATGATGGCTGCCTTGACGCCTTCGGCCTCGAAACGGGCGATGGCGCGTTCGGTGGTACCGCCCTTGGACATCACATTGGTACGCAGGGTAGCCACCGGCAGCGGGCTTTGCCGGGCCAGCTCCACCGCACCGTCAAAGGTGGCGAGCACCAGGCGGCGGGCTTCGTCGGCGGCAAAGCCGGCTTGTTCGGCGGCTTCGATCATGCTTTCAATAAAGTAGAACACATAGGCCGGGCCGCTGCCGGAAACGCAGGTAATGTCGTCGATGCCCTCTTCCTTGTCCAGCCATACCGTAATACCGGCAGCCTGCATGATGATTTCGGCATTGCTACGGTCGGCGGCACTGACTCCGCTGCCGGCGTACAGGCCGGACACACCCTTGCCCACCATGGCGGGGGTATTGGGCATCACCCGAACAATACGCTCGCTAGCCAGCCAGCGCGCCATGGCGTCACAGCGGATGCCGGCGGCAATCGACAATACCATGCCGCCATTCAGGCGCGAAGAGAGTGCCTGGCAAACTTCCTTGAGCTGCTGTGGCTTGACCGCCAGCAGCACGATGTCATCGGCTGAAAGCTGCTCGGGCAGGGTGGTGGAGGTTGTCACACCAAAGTCCTGGCTCAGTTCGGCCAGCTTGGTGGTGTTGGGGTCCACCACATGAATGCGGTGGCCACCTTGCTGGTGCAGTCCGCCGATGATGGCCGTGGCCATGTTGCCGCCGCCGATGAAGGTAATTTGCATAGCCTGTGTTTCCTCTTGTCTCTCTATTGTTTTGCCCGGGCAGGCCGGCTGCCCGTGTGCCGATGTCATTGCGGATAGTGGCGGGCACCAAAAATGGCGGTGCCGACACGAACCATGGTGCTGCCTGCCGCAATGGCTTGCGCCATGTCGGAAGACATTCCCATGGATACTGTATCCAATTTTAAGCCATCTTGCTGCAATTCATCCTGTACACCTGATAGCAAGGCAAACTGTGCTGCCAGCGTCTCGGCATTGTCGGTGGCTTCCGGAATGCACATCAAGCCGCGCAGTTGCAAACCGGGCAGGGCGGCTACGGCATGTGCCAGTTCCCTTGCCTCATGCGGCTGGCAGCCACTCTTGCTCTGCTCGCCGGACACATTCAGCTGAATGCATACCTGCAGCGGCGGCAGGCTGGAGGGGCGCTGCTCGGACAGGCGCTGGGCAATTTTCAACCGTTCAATGGAGTGGACCCAATGCGCGGTTTGGGCCACGATGCGGGTTTTGTTGGATTGCAGCGGCCCGATGAAGTGCCATTCGATATCCAGGGCTGCCAGTTCGGCGGCCTTGCCTTGCAGTTCCTGCACATAGTTTTCGCCAAAGGCACGCTGGCCCGCCGCATAGGCTTCGGCCACAGCGCTGGCCGGAAACGTCTTGCTGACGGCCAGCAGGCGCACACTGCCGGCAGCCCTGCCGGCGGCAGCTTCGGCGGCGCGGATCCGCGCGGTGACCGAGGCGATGGCTTGTGCGATGGAATCGCTCATATTACTCCTTGTGGCGTGGATGAACCCTCAGCTACAACGAATCGGGTAGCCATGCGGGCTGTATTGCGGTCTGCATATGCTTTTGCAACGGCTTGCGCTTACAATCGGAAAAATACCTTAGCGTCATGCCCGCTGCCGGGTAATCGTGGAGAAATTATAAATGGAAATTTCCGAGCTCTTGGCCTTTACCGTCAAGAACAAGGCATCCGACTTGCACCTGTCGGCCGGCTTGCCTCCGATGATCCGGGTCAACGGCGATGTACGCCGTATCAACCTGCCCCCGATGGATCATCATGATGTACACGATATGGTGTACGACATCATGAAC
Organism: Aquitalea sp. ASV11; assembly: GCF_016429185.1. Lineage (NCBI taxonomy): Bacteria > Pseudomonadati > Pseudomonadota > Betaproteobacteria > Neisseriales > Chromobacteriaceae > Aquitalea > Aquitalea sp. ASV11. The sequence continues at coordinate 9,737 of NZ_JAELUD010000051.1, read as the reverse complement.
GACTACCAGCGCAAGATTTTCGAGGATGAGTTCGAATGCGACTTTTCCTTCGAACTGCCCGGCATCGCCCGTTTCCGGGTAAATGCCTTTGTGCAGAACCGTGGCATGGGCGCGGTATTCCGTGTGATTCCGTCCAAGGTGCTGACACTGGAGCAACTGGGCGCACCCAAGATTTTCCAGGACATTTCCAGCTACCCGCGTGGCCTGGTACTGGTGACCGGCCCTACCGGTTCGGGTAAGTCCACCACGCTGGCGGCCATGGTGGACTATGTGAACGAAAACAATTTTTCGCACATCCTCACCGTGGAAGACCCGATCGAATTCGTGCATGAAAGCAAGAAATCGCTGATCAACCAGCGCGAACTGGGTTTGCAGACCCACAGTTTTTCCAATGCCCTGCGTTCGGCCTTGCGTGAAGACCCGGACGTGATTCTGGTGGGTGAATTGCGCGATCTGGAAACTATCCGGCTGGCGCTGACTGCGGCGGAAACCGGTCACCTGGTATTCGGCACCCTGCATACCAGTTCGGCCGCCAAGACCATCGACCGTATCGTCGACGTATTCCCGGCCGGTGAAAAGGAAATGGTGCGCTCCATGCTGTCCGAATCGGTAAGGGCGGTGATTTCGCAAACCCTGCTCAAGACCAAGGATGGCAGTGGCCGGGTGGCTGCGCATGAAATCATGATCGGCACACCCGCCATTCGTAACCTGATTCGTGAAAACAAGATTGCGCAGATCAACTCGATGATCCAGACCGGGCAGCAATACGGCATGCAAACGCTGGATCAGTGTCTGCAGGAGCTGGTACGGCGCAATATTGTTGCCCCCAGCGAGGCACGCCAGAAAGCAGCGTCCAAGGATGCGTTCTAAACTGAAACAGGCACGCTAGCCTCACCGGATGGCCATCATGGAAAAAGACCAGGCATCAAAATTCATTCACGATCTGCTCAAGCATGCGGTGGGCAAGAACGCTTCGGACATCTTCATTTCGGCGGAATTTCCGCCGGCCATGAAGATTGACGGCAAGATCACCCCGGTGGCACCGCAACCCTTGTCGGCCCAGCACACCAAGGAGCTGGTGCGCTCGGTGATGAACGACCGGCAGACCGAAGAATTCGAGTCGAAAAAAGAGGCCAACTTTGCCATCAACCCGCCTGGCATCGGCCGTTTCCGGGTGAGTGCCTTCATCCAGCAAGGCTGTGCCGGCATGGTGCTGCGCAAGATCAACACCGAAATTCCTACCTTCGACAAGCTGAACATGCCGGAGGTATTGCAGGATATTTCGCTGATCAAGCGTGGTCTGGTGATTTTTGTCGGTGGTACCGGTTCGGGCAAATCCACTTCGCTGGCAGCACTGGTGGACTGGCGCAACAGCCACAACCAGGACCACATCATCACCATCGAGGACCCGATCGAGTACGTGCATCAGCACAAGAAGTGCATCGTGACCCAGCGTGAAGTGGGGGTGGATACCGAAGACTGGGAAATCGCCCTGAAAAACACCCTGCGTCAGGCTCCGGATGTGATCCTGATGGGGGAAATCCGCGATCGGGAAACCATGGGCTACGCCTTGCAGTTTGCCGAAACCGGCCACCTGTGCCTGGCTACCCTGCATGCCAACAATGCCAACCAGGCGCTGGACCGGATTCTGAACTTCTTCCCGGAAGAACGTCACCAGCAAGTGCTGATGGATATGTCGCTGAACATGCGCGCCATCATTTCGCAGCGCCTGCTGCCGCTCAAATCCGGCCGTGGCCGGGTGGCTGCGGTGGAAATCCTGCTCAATACACCGCTGATTTCCGACATGATCTTCAAGGGCGAAATCGCCGGGCTCAAGGAGGTGATGAGCCGCTCGCGCGAGTCGGGCATGCAAACCTTCGACCAGTCGCTGTTCGACCTGTTTGAAGCCGGCTATGTCAGCTACGAGGATGCGCTGCGCAATGCGGACTCCATCAACGACCTGCGCCTGAAAATCAAACTGTATAGCGAAAGCTCCAAGGGACGTGACCCGCTGGATGGCATCGACCATCTGGATATCGTCTGAACCGGGACTGAGCCGGCCGGCCACGCGGTGCGCCACCGGCCCGGCCTTGCGGAAATGCCTGCATGTATTTTGATGAAAACACCACCGTCCTCATCATCGAGGACTCCCTGACCGTCCGCCAGGGCCTGCGAACCATGTTGTCCATGGCCGGCATCACCCGCTCTGATGCTGTCAGCAGTGCGGCCGAAGGCCGGGCCAGATTGAAAGGGCGGCGCTTTGATGTGGTGCTGTGTGACTACAATCTTGGCGATGGCATGGATGGCCAGGAATTGCTGGAGGCCCTGCGCAAGACCGGCACGCTGCCCTTGTCCACCATCTGGATCATGATTACCGGCGAGCGCAAGTACGAACGGGTGGTGGCCGCGGCGGAAATGGCGCCGGATGACTACATCCTAAAGCCTTTCAATTCCAACCTGCTGCTGACACGCATGAACAATGCGCACAAGCGCAAACAGTTTCTGGCACCGGCGCATGAGCAGCTGGAAAAGGGCAACCGTAGCGCAGCCATCAATACCTTGCAGCAACTGGCAGCCTCTGCACCGGGGACAGCCAACCGCATTGATGCCAACCGTCTGTGTGCCGAACTGCTGGTGACCGAAGGCCGCCAGGGCGAGGCATTGCACATTTATCAGGAGCTGCTGGAAAGCAAGGTCATCCCCTGGGCCAAGATGGGGGTGGCCCGCATTCAGGCCGACCAGGGCATGCAGGGTGAATCCAGCGCACTGCTGAAGGAAATCATTCAGGATGCGCCGCTGTACACCGATGCCTACGATTTGCTGGCGCAAAACCTGATCGACGAAGGTCAGTATGCCCAGGCGGTGGACGTGCTGGAGAAAGCCGTGAGTATTTCCCCGCGCAATTTCCACCGGCTGAAAAGCTGCGGCACGGCAGCCTTGCGTTCGGGCGACCCGGAAAAAGGTGCACAGTATTTGCAAAGGGCGGTGGAAATCGGCCGCAACAATAATTTTTTCGGCCCGGAAGTGCTGGTCGACCTGCTCCAGGCCTACTCGGAAACCGGCAATACGCAATTCATTGACCGCTTGCAGGCCGAAATCAGTGCCAGCCTGGCTGACCGGCCCGAGGCCCAGTTCACCCTGCACACCTGTCGTGCGCTGACTGCCCTGGTGCAGCAGCGTGCCGAAGAGGCGCTGGCCTTGCTCAAGCAGGCGTCTGCCGACCTGCTCAAGCCCTTTGTCCACTTTGAAGCGGCACAGCGCTTTCTGGGGGCGGTGGTACGGCTACCGGAAACCCTCACCGACCCGGCCTTGCTGGAAGAATGGACCCGCACCATCACCATGCGCTTTGCCTATAGCCGGCACGAGCTGTCCACCTTGCTGGAAATTGCCCGCAAGCATCCCCATTGCTGCGAGCTGATCGAACAGGCATACGCCCAGTTGCAGGAGGAAAGCAACCGCGCGGTAGAGCTGACCACAGAAGGCCGGGCCGCCGAAGCCGGGCGCATGCTGCACGAAATGGCCATGCGCCTGTACAACGAGCGTACCGGCATGAATGCCTGTGCCATCTTGCTGCGGGTGCGCGAGCAATTGCGCAAGAAAAATCAGGATACGGCCGAGTTCGACCAGATGCTGCATGAGATCCTGGCCTGGCTGCCAAGGGACAATGAGCGGGTGCAGGGTTTTCTCAGCCGCTTGCAGGACGAGGAGGGGACGGGGAACTGAGGCTGGCCTTTGGCCGGCCTTGTTACTTCCACATGCTGTTGACCCAGTCCAGCGCCTGGGTTTCCACCCGCAGCAGCATTTCCGGGTCGTATCCTTTCGGATGCGGCGTCGCTTCGTTTTCCAGCGATTCGGCCACCTGCAACAGTTCACCCAGCAGGTGGCGGCCTTCCAGCACGGCTTCTTTCAGGCTTTCCTCGATGGGCAGGCTGGCAATCGCCTCGGCCTTGGGCTGCTGCACCAGGACATCCACCAGCGACAGCATGCCAATCATGAAAGCACTTTCCTGCACGTCACGACGCTCGGGGTAGCAGGCCTCGGCCAGTAGCTCCATGATGCGCCCGCGCGTGGCGGCCAGCTCCAGCAGCGGATTGCGCTGTGGCTCAACATTGGTGGCATTGCTGGCAAACAGCAGCAACATGGACCAGCGTTTGATCTTGGCGCGGCCCAGCACCATGATGGCCTCCTGCACCGAGGACACCGGCCGGCGGGTGGCAATGGATGCCGTGCTGCTGAGCTTCATCAGCATCAACACCACATCGGGGGCCAGTTTCAGCGCCTGGGCCAGTTCCTCGTTGTCGGCATCGCTCATCAACAGGCCCAGCAAGCTGAGCATGGCATGCTGGCTGGCATTGGCCTGGCGGGTGGACAGCACGGTGGGGCGGGCAAAGAAATAACCCTGAAACCACTGGATGCCCAGTTCGCGGCACAGTTCGAACTGTTCTACCGTGTCCACCTTCTCTGCCAGCAGAATGCCGGGGAAGCCGGCCAGATCGGCCACCAGTTGGCGCAACTGCAACAGGCTGAGCGCCACCAGGTCAATCTTGACGATGTCCACCAGCGGCAACAGGGCCAGACGGTCGGCATCCAGCTCGATGACATCATCCATGGCCAGCCGGAAACCCTTTTGCCGCAATTGCGCCAGTCGTTCCAGCAAGGGGGGTGACACCTTCACCGTTTCCAGAATTTCCAGCACCACCTTGTCACAGGGCAGTACGTCCAGCAGGTCATCCATCAGCAGGGTTTCACTGACATTGATGAAGCCCAGCCGGTCGCCCAGCACTTCCCCCACACCCAGATCGACAAAGGCGTGACGGATCACCGCCGTGGTGGCCATCACATCATCATTCACCCTGGCCACATTGACGTGGCTGGAACGGAACAACAATTCGTATGCCACCAGTTGCTGGTTGGCATCGACGATGGGCTGTCGCCCTAGGTAGCGGGTTGAATACATGGGTGGGCCGGCGGCAATCAAGTGGTGGCTGATTTCAGTGTAGGCGTGCTGTTAGCAGGTTATCAGGTAATTTTCCTGCTGAATAATATAACATTATTTAAATCACTTGTAACAGTTTTATTCTAATTGCGCGTCGTGGCCAGTGCCAGCTGGCCTGCACCGGCCATCCCGCGTCCACCTGCAGTGCATCAAAAGAGTCCGGGCATGAAAAAACCCGGCCGGGGCCGGGTTTCAGATTATTGACAAACCCCTCTCGCTTTCTGAAAAGAAAGCGAGGCTCCCTTTCAGGGAAAGGGCGGGGGGATTGGGATTAGATAGAAAGGCTGCGGAATCAAGTGCTTGGTCGGAAGGCCCGGCTTTGCCGGGTCCAGTACAATCGTATCAAATCACTTTATCAGCAGCCTGATGCTCTCAGTGTTGCAGGATCTTGGACAGGAACTGGCGGGCACGTTCGGAGCGGGCATTGATATCGCCGAAGAAGGCGTCCTTGTCGCAGTCCTCCACGATGGCACCCTTGTCCATGAAGATGACACGATGCGCCACGCGACGGGCAAAGCCCATTTCGTGGGTTACGCACATCATGGTCATGCCTTCCTGGGCCAGCTCGGTCATCACGTCCAGCACTTCGTTGATCATTTCCGGGTCCAGCGCACTGGTGGGCTCGTCAAACAGCATGGCAATCGGGTCCATCGCCAGCGCACGGGCAATGGCCACGCGCTGTTGCTGACCACCGGACAACTGGCCGGGGAACTTGTGCGCATGGGCTTTCAGGCCAACCCGGTCCAGCAGCTTCAGGCCCTTGTCGCGAGCTTCTTCCTGACTGCGGCCCAGTACCTTCACCTGGGCAATGGCCAGGTTTTCGGTAATGGACAAGTGCGGAAACAGCTCGAAGTGCTGGAATACCATGCCGACACGGCTACGCAGCTTGGGCAGATCGGTTTTCGGGTCGCCCACCGAGATGCCGTCGACAATGATTTCACCCTTCTGGAAGGGTTCCAGTGCATTGACGCACTTGATGAGGGTGGACTTGCCGGAACCGGACGGGCCGCACACCACCACCACTTCGCCTTTTTTCACGCCAGTGGTGCAATCGGTCAGCACCTGGAAATCGCCATACCACTTGCTTACATTGTTGATGCTAATCATCGCGCTCATACCGCCAACCTTTTTTGCAGACGCTTCACGCATTGCGACGCGCCAAAACTGATCACGAAGTATACCGCTCCGGCAAACAGCAGGAATTCATGCGGCAAACCCACGATATCGCCCTTGGAACGGGCGGTGTTGAGAAAGTCCATCAAGCCTACCGCATACACCAGCGAGGTGTCCTGGAACAGGATGATACTTTGCTGCAACAGCAGCGGCATCATTTTGCGAAAGGCCTGCGGCAGGATCACCAGCCGCATGGCCTGGCTGTAGGTCATGCCCAATGCATAGGCGGCATTGATCTGCCCGCGCGAAATGGACTGGATGCCGGCACGGACAATCTCGGAGAAATACGCCGCCTCGAACATCACGAAAGCCACCAGGCAGGAGGTGAATGCGCCCACCGGGGTCAAATCGCCGGTAATCCAGCTGAGCACCATGGGCACCACCAGGTAGAACCAGGAAATGACCAGCAGCAGGGGGATGGAACGGAAGTAATTGACGTACCACTTGGCCAGCCGCGACAGCAGCAGGTTGTCCGACAGACGCGCCAGTGCCAGCAGGGTACCCAGCACCACGCCACCGCCCACTGCCATCAACAGCAGTTTGAGCGTCAGCGCCATGCCATCGGCCAGGCCAGGCAGGGCGGGGATGATCTGACTGAAATCGAGAGCCATTATTTGCTACCTCCCATCATGCCGGGAATGCGCACCCGCTTTTCCACCCAGGCCATGAAGCCCATCAGGCTCATGTTGAGGACAAAGTAGATCAGCGTTGCCAGGGTGAAGGCTTCAAAGATGTTGGCGGAAAACTCGGCGGTCTGCTTGGTTTGCGCCAAGAGCTCCATCAGGCCGATCAGCGACGCCACCGAGGAGTTCTTGAAAATGTTCAGGAACTCGCTGGTGAGCGGCGGAATGATCACGCGGAAAGCCTGCGGCAGCAGCACGAAGCGGTAAGTCTGCGCAGTGGTGAAGCCCATGGCCAGCGCAGCATTGTTCTGGCCGCGCGGCAAGGCCTGAATGCCGGTACGCACCTGTTCGCACACCCGGGCTGCGGTAAACAGCCCCAGGCACACCACCACCGACAGATAAGCCGAAGTTGCCGGGCTGATGCCCTGCTTGAACCACATTTCCAGCGGCGTGGGCAGCAAGTCCGGTACCAGGAAGTACCAGATGAACAGCTGGACCAGCAGCGGTACGTTGCGGAACAGTTCGACATAGGCGGTGGCAATGGTGGGCAGCAGCTTGCCCGGCAAGGTACGCATCACGCCCAGGACCGAGCCGAGTGCGAGGGCGATGATCCAGCCGGCCAGTGCCACGGCGATGGTCCAGCCCAGACCGGACACAAACCAGTTCAGGTAGATTTCGCTGCCGACACCGGTGGACTTGAAGAAAATGCCCCAGTCCCAGTGGTAATTCATGTTTTTCTCCTGATGCAAGCAGACGCAAGCGTCCGCTGCCGACAGCCGCATGCCTCCCGGTTGCGGGAAACACTGGCAGTCGGATGAAGTCCCTGCCTGCCCTTGGGCAGACAGCAAAGGCAGATGCACTGCCGCCACCCGTTTTGCCGTTATAGCCGTTGGCAAGGCAGGAGAACAGGCAGCAGCAATTGAGCCGGCATCTGCCGGCTCATCATCTGCACTACAGGAAGGAATCGCTTATTCGGCGGCCTTGTCGGTCGGCTTGGCGATCAGTTCCTTCACCACTTCGGACATCGGGAAGTTCAGGTTCAGGCCCTTGGGCGGAACCGGGCTGGTGAACCACTTGGCGTAGATCTTGTTTACTTCGCCGGACTTGTAGGTGGCCTTGATGGCATCGTCCACCACCTTCTTGAAGGCAGCGTCGTCCTTGCGCAGCATGCAGCCATAGATTTCGAAGGACTGCGGCTTGCCGGTCACCACCCAGTTGGCGGGGTTCTTGGCCTTGGCCATTTCACCGTACAGCAGGGCGTCGTCCATCATGAAGGCAACGGCACGGCCGGATTCCAGCATCAGGAAGGATTCGCCATGGTCCTTGGCGGAGATGATGTTCATGCCCATCTGCTTCTCGGCATTCATGGCCTTGAGCAGGCGTTCGGAGGTGGTACCGGCGGTGGTCACCACGTTCTTGCCCTTGAGGTCGGCAAAGTCTTTCACGCCGGAAGTCTTGGCGGTCAGCAGACGGGTGCCGATTTCAAAGATGCCCACCGAGAAGGCCACTTGCTTCTGGCGTTCCACGTTATTGGTGGTGGAACCACATTCCAGGTCGACAGTACCGTTTTGTACCAGCGGGATACGGGTTTGCGAGGTCACCAGATTGTACTTGACCTGCAGGTTCGGCATTTTCAGCTCTTTCTTCACTTCTTCGACAACCTTGTTGGCCAGGTCTACCGAGTAGCCAACCGGCTTCTGGTTATTGTCGTAGTAGGAGAAAGGGATGGAGGCGTCACGGTTGCCCAGCACGATGACACCGGTTTCCTTGATTTTCTTCAGGGTGCCGGTCAGTTCGGCGGCCATGGCCGGGGTGCTGGCCAGAGCGGCCAGGGTTGCTGCGCAAATGAGACGGGTGCAAAGCTTCATAATCAGTTTCTCCTGGGGTCCTTGATCGATTCACTGCCCTCAGCCATCAGGCCGCAGGCACTGCTGTTATAGGCTGGATTAACCAGCGACAGGTACACGCTTGTGACTGGCGGGAACCTGCGGCAAACCCCCGTTTGCCATCCCGTCAGCCCGTCACGGGCCTCCTGCTTACAGTCACCGCCTCTTGAGATGGGCGGCTCTCCCTGTATTTATCCCCCCGTATCGGTCGGGGGTGAAAAGTTTGCGATTCTGCTGCCAGTGGGCGGCAGAATGCAAGTGGCACTGCAACAAGGGCCGCTGGCAGCAGCCCCTTTGTCAACTTGTTGCGACAGTTCAGTCTGACAGGCGGTTCGCCATGCGGACAAAATCTTCCACGCTCAGGTTTTCCGGCCGCAGGCCCGGGTCTATGCCCAGCGCTTCGAAATCGGCCAGTTCCAGCACGCCCTTGAGGTTGTTGCGCAAGGTCTTGCGGCGCTGGGAGAAGGCCTTGGTGACCAGTTCTTCCAGTTGCGCTTCGTCCTTGGCCACACCACAGCGGCCCGGAGCCGGAATCATGCGTACCACGGCGGAATCCACCTTCGGTGGCGGCCAGAAGGCATCCGGCGGCACATTCAGCACCAGTTCCATTTCAAAGCGGTACTGCAGCATTACTGTCAGGCGACCGAAATCGGCCGTTGAAGGTTCGGCCAGCATGCGGTCCACCACTTCTTTTTGCAACATGAAATGCATGTCGGTGACACGCTGGCCAAAGCTGGCCAGGTGAAACAGCAGCGGGGTGGAAATGTTGTAGGGCAGGTTGCCGACAATCTTGAACGCGCCATCGGTGATGGAGCCGAAGTCGAACTTGAGCGCATCGCCTTCGTGGATGGTCAGGCGTTCCGGCGGAAATTCCTTTTTCAGCCGGGCAATGATGTCGCGGTCGATTTCTGCCACGTGCAGATGGGGCAGGCGGTCCAGCAGCGGCTTGGTGATGGCTCCCAGACCGGGGCCGATTTCGATGACCACATCGTCCGGCTGCGGGTTGACCGCATGCACGATGTTTTCAATCACGCTGGCGTCTTGCAGGAAGTTCTGGCC
>NZ_JAELUD010000050.1:0-32648 GCF_016429185.1 Aquitalea sp. ASV11 | reverse complement strand
CGATCTGGCCGCGCGCTGCCCGGATATCGAAGTGCTGGCTGCGCCTTATCTGGGCGTGCACGAACATGTGGCCGAGGTGTTTCTGGAGCGGGCGCAGGAAGGCGTGGAAGGCCGCGCCAGCATGAACTGTTCATTGTGCAAATACCGGGTGCAGATCATCGGCTTCGAACAGCAAGTGGGCACGCCGCAACAAGGCCATCACGGCAAGGTGCGCGGCCTGCTGGCCAAGGACAACACCCCTGCCGCCGCGCCCGCCTGGCCGCCCTATGTGCCGCACCCCATCGAGGCGGAAAGCATGCGCATCATCCGCGAGGGGCGCGACTGGTCGGCCTTCCCGGCAGAACAGCACACCGCGCTGCACCGGCTGGTGCACACCACCGGCGACTTCAGCAGCGTGGACGAGCTGTTTTTCTCGCCCGGCGCAGCCGCCATCGGCATGCGCGCCCTGCTGCGCTGCCGCCGCATCGTCACCGATGTCACCATGGTGGAAACCGGCCTCAAGCGCGCGGTACTGCAACAGCTGGAAGTGGAAACCTGGTGCGGCGTGCACGACCCGGAAACCTATCTGCTGGCCGAGGCCCACGGTCTCACCCGCTCTGCTGCCGGCATCCGCCGCGCCTGGGAAAAGTTTGGCAATGATGTGATTGTCGCCATTGGTGACGCCCCCACTGCCATCATGGAACTGGTGCGGCTGGTGCGGGAGCACGGCTGGCGGCCGCAACTGGTCGTCGGCCTGCCGGTGGGCTTTGTCGGCACCCGCGAATGCAAGGACGCCTTGCGCGGCCTGCTGCAAGTGCCACGCATCACCAATAGCGGCACCCGTGGCGGCTCGCCGTGGGCGGCCACCGTCGTCAATGCGCTGATGATTGACGCCATCGGCCACGTGTACCAGCAGCAACAGGCAGCACAAGACGCATGACCCACGAACGGCGCGTCCCCTACGACCTGACGGTGCCGGCCCCCAACGGCCTGCGCCGCGGTCGCACCACCGGCAGCTGTGCCACGGCGGCAGTGAAAGCCGCGCTGGCCTGCCTGCTGGACGGGGTGCGCGCCAGCGAAGTGGACATCAGCCTGCCCGACCCGGACTACTACCTCACCGTGCCGATACAGGCGGTGGACCTGCTGGATGAACACACTGCGCGCGCCGAAGTGCTGAAAGACGGTGGCGACGACCCGGACAACACCCACGGTGCCACCATCTTTGCCGAGGTAAGGCGCAATGGCAGCGGCCAGCTGCGTTTTATCGCTGCCGAAGGCGTGGGCACGGTCACCCTGCCCGGCCTGCGCATTCCTCCGGGCGAACCGGCCATCAACCCGGTCCCGCGCCAGATGATGCAGTGGGCGGTGGCCGAGGTGCTGGCTGGCCGGGCCGACCCCGGTTTTGACCTGGCCATCGGTTGTGTGGAAGGCGGGCGCATTGCCAAGCGCACCTTCAACCCCATGCTGGGCATCGTCGGCGGCATTTCCATCCTGGGTACCAGCGGCATCGTCGAGCCGATGTCGCTGGCCGCGTGGATGGCTTCCATCGAGGTGTATATCCGCGTGGCGCTGGGCGATCTGCCTGCCGCCATCGCCTTCACCCCCGGCAAGATAGGCCGTGGCTACGCCGCCGACGTACTGGGCCTGCCGAAAAAACAGGTGGTGCAGATTGCCAACTTTGTCGGCAGCTCGCTGGAACAGGCCGAGGCCATCTTGCAGGAACAAGGCCGCGTGCTGGACACGCTGTGGGTGCTGGGCCACCCCGGCAAGCTGGCCAAGCTGCTGGACCCCACGGTATGGGACACCCACTCCGGCAAAAGCGGCATGGCCATGGGCGATGTGGCGCAACTGGCAGCGGAGCTGGGCCTGAGCATGGAGCTGGTACAGGCCATCCGCCAGGCCAATACGGTGGAAAACATCGTGCAGATATTGCAAGGCCATCCGCAGGCACAAGCCTTCTGGATGGAGATAGAACAGCGGGTATCCACCCGCATGCACAGCCGACTGCCCAGCGCCCGCCGCGTGGCAGTGCGGCTGTTCAGCATGGACGGCACGCCACTGGGCGCAGCCGCCGGAGACACACATGAGTGAACTGGGACATTTCATTGGCGTGGGCGTAGGCCCGGGCCAGGCCGGGCTGATACCGGTGGCTGCGCTGCAGGCCCTGCAGCAGGCCGACATCATCTACCTGCCGCGCGCGCGCGGCAGCGAGCAATCGGTGGCACAGCAATGCCTGGCCGGCCTGCCCGTCGACGCCAGCAAATTCCGTGACGTGGAATTCATCATGGACCCGGACCGCAGCCTGCTGGCCGACCACTACGCCGCACTGGCAGCCAGCGTGGCCGCCGAACTGGAGCAAGGCCGCAACGTCGCCTATCTCACCATCGGCGACAGCATGACCTACTCCACCTACGGTTATTTGCTGGCGGCGCTGCGCGAACGCCTGCCCGGCCTGGCCCACACCACCTTCCCCGGCGTCACCAGCTTTGCCGCCACCGCCTCGGCGCTGTCCTGGCCGCTGGGCGAAGGCAAGGAACGCATGCTGATTCTGCCCTGCCCGGACGATATGGCCGCGCTGGAAGCAGACATCGCCAGCCACGACATCGTGGTGCTGATGAAAATCGGCCAGCGCCTGCCGGACGTGCTGGCCCTGCTGGCGCGGCTGGGCATTGCCCGGCATTGCGCCTTCGCCCGCCGCATCGGCCTGACCGATGAAATCCTGTGTCCGGATGTCAGCCAGCTGGACGCCTCGGCCAGCGGTTATCTGGCCACCATGCTGATCCGCCGTCAGGCGAGAGAGAAACGTCATTCATGAAAGTCTATTTCATTGGTGCAGGCCCCGGTGCCGCCGACCTGATCACCCTGCGCGGCGCGCGCCTGTTGGGTAGCTGTGGCATGGTGCTGTACGCCGGTTCGCTGGTGCCCACCGACATGCTGCAGCATTGCAGTGCAGGTGCCGAAATCCTCGACACCGCCGAACTGTCGCTGGACCAGCAGGAAGACTGCTACCGCCGCGCGCAGGCCGCCAATATCGACGTGGCGCGGCTGCACTCCGGCGACCCGGCCATTTACGGCGCCACCGCCGAACAAATGCGCCGGCTGGAAGCACTGGGTATTGAATATGAAATCGTCCCCGGCGTGTCCTCCTTCACCGCTGCCGCAGCCGCACTGGGCAGCGAACTGACCCGCCCGGCCATCTCGCAGTCCATCATCCTCACCCGCGTCTCCGGCCGTGCCAGCGCAGTGCCGGAGCTGGAATCCATCGCCCGCTTTGCCGAACACCAGGCCACCATGTGCATCTTCCTGTCCGGCCAGCGGCTGAAATACACCGTGGCCGACCTGCTGCTGCACTACCCGCCGGATACCCCGGTGGCACTGGTGCGCCGCGCCAGCTGGCCGGACCAGTCCATCCACCGCAGCACGCTGGGCAAGCTGCTGGAACAGGTAAAACAGAAAGACTGGCTGCTCACCACCCTGCTGCTGGTGGGTGCGGCACTGTCGCGCGAAGGCGGGGTGGAATCCAGCCTGTACGCCGCTGGCTTCACTCATATTTTCCGCGATGGCACCGACCGCAAAACCCCGCGTCCGAGCAAGCGCAAGCCGGAACTGGCGGCACAATCGGAACAGGACCCGGAGCAGCAAGCCTCGTGAGCCACACCGCCATCTGGACCGTGCGCGAAGCCGCCCTGCCGCTGGCGCGGCAACTGGCCCGCGCGCTGGACGCCACCGTCTACCAACCCTGGCAGCAGCCGGATGACAACGCGCGCCAGCAGTTTGCCGCCGTCTTCCACCAGCACCGCCAATGGATATTGCTGATGGCCAGCGGCATTGCCGTGCGCTATCTGGATGGCCTGCCACAAAGCAAACTTACCGACCCGGCAGTGGTGGTGCTGGACGAAGCCGCGCGCTTTGCCATTCCACTGCTGTCCGGCCACGAAGGCGGTGCCAATGCGCTGGCCTACCAGATTGCCCGCCTCACTGCTGCCACTCCGGCCATCACCACCGCAACGGAAGCACTCAAACCGCTGACGCTGGGCATAGGCTGCCGCCGCGGTAAAAGCGCCGACGCCATCGAACAGGCTGTGTTGCAAGCGCTGGCCGGACGCAGTCTCAGCGAAGTGCGCGAAGTGGCCACCATCGATCTGAAGGCCGATGAAGCAGGCCTGCTGGAATTCTGCGCCCGTCACGACCTGCCCTTGCGCGTCATCGCCCGCGCCGACGTCGCCGCCCGTGGCTGGACCGGCCAGCCCTCCGCCTGGGTACAGCAGAATGTGGGCGTGGACGGAGTGTGCGAGCCCTGCGCCTTGATTGCCAGCCCACGCGGGCGGTTGCTGGTGCCGAAGATGGCGCGTGAAGGGGTGACGGTGGCGGTGGTGGAGGATGGGTTTGCTGATTTTGGCGTCGTTGAATAAGGAGTTTTGTATCCGCTAAGGGCCGCTCGTGATGCATAAGGGCAAGAATCCGCTCACGCGGATAGTGATTTACATGCCGCTTCCGCGCGGCGGACGGGAAGGAGGGCTTGCCTGGCCAAGCCCTCCTTCACCTCCAAGGCCACCCCGGCAAGCATGGCCTGCGGCTGCCCGGTTTCAGCTCGGCTTTGGTGCGCTGCCTTCCGCAGCCTCCGTCCGCCACGCCTGTTTGTTTAGTCGCTTGGCTAGTAGCTCATGGCACGCCACTGCCAGCCGCAGTAATTCCGAATTACTGCTGGCCAGCCCGTCCGGTGCGGCAATGTATTGTGTCAGTGCCTGCAAGGGCGTGGCCTGACTGTTGAGCGTCACCAAACGGCCATGGGCATGGCGACTGGCGTGATTGGGGGTGAAGTGCAGTGTCAGCAGCCAATGGCCGTACTGCCAGCCCGGTCCTTGCTCCATCACTGTGCGTAATACCGCATGGCTGATTTGTTGTCCGGCTTCGGCTGCCATGGCCAGAGCCTGGTCGTGGCGTGGTGCGTTGCTTGGGCTTTGGTGCAGGGCGGGGAGGATTTGGCGGTTCAGCCAGTGGCGAAGGCGTTGTGCAGCTGGGCGTCTGCATTGGCGCAGTGCGTGTTGCAGGGTGTTTTCCGGCCAGTAGTGATGTTGGCTGTCGTGGTATGGGTGCTGGCAGCTGGGGTGTTGTTGGAGGGTTTGTTGCAGGCGCTGGCGCAAGCGTGGGCCCAACAGTTGCAGGATGTCGTCACCGTGGAAACAGCAGCTGTGGGGGTGGAGGTGCAGGCGGATGGGTTTGCCGAGGTAGAACAGGGTAAGAGGTGGCGGGGATTGGGGGGTAGTCATGATTCAGGCTCCAGTTGTGTCAGAAGCTGCATCGCCAACGTCGCCAAACGCGGGTGGCAGGCCAAAGCAGGGTTGGCGAACCGGAACTGGAACCGGCAGACCGCATAGGTCTCCCCACCTGGCCCGCCATAAACCATACGGACACAAGCTAAAGAAGCCGCGCAGTGCGGCTTCTCATGCCAGTTACAAGACAGGTCGCCAAACCTGATTGCGCTTGTAAACGCAACGGGATAAGGCTAATCAGCGTTGTTGGCAGCGGCAAGGTTAGAGGGGCGTGGAAACACTGGCAAGAGGTGCAGGTAAGGGGTTTGAATCCGCTACGCGGATGATGGTTTACCTGCCGCTTCCGCGCGGCGGACGGGAAAGAGGGCTTGCCTGGCCAAGCCCTCCTTCACCTCCAAGGCCACCCCGGCAAGCATGGCCTGCGGCTGCCCGACAGGGCCCGACCGGTGCGAGGCGCGCCTGGACTCGCGATTTGCTAACGTCAAATCGCTCAGACATTGCAGGCGCTTAACACCTCGCCCCGGCCACCCGTCGGCATGCTTGACGGGGCCCATGGGTCGCGCTGGTGCGGTGCTTGTTTGGTAAGAACACTGGTCGAAGCTGCCATGGTCTTGGCTAGGCGAGGCCCACGAAGTTAAACACAGCGGCGCAGGACCACAGTCCAGCACTGCCAGTAATAAATGCAGGATTTACATCAGCAATGCACACCACGCATTGCCCAGACAAACTTTTGGCAGGCCCCGCCTGCACGCAGCAGAAAGCATCACACAATGACCGGAAAACTCTATCTTGTCTCCGTCGGCCCCGGCAGCCGCGAACTGATCCCGCCCATGGTGGAACAGGCACTGGCCGCCAGCGACGTCATCGTCGCCTACGACCTCTACCTTACCTGGATCCAGCCGTGGATTGCCGGCAAGGACATCCGCACCCTGCCGCTCACCCAGGAACGCGACCGCGCCCAGCTGGCACTGGCCGAAGCCCGCGCCGGCAAAACGGTGGCGCTGATTTCCAGCGGCGACATCGGCATTTACGCCATGGCCACGCTGGCTTATGAAGACATGCGCGAGGACGACACCTTCGACGTACAGCTGATTCCCGGCATCACCTCGGCCAATGCCTGCGCCTCGCTGCTGGGCGCGCCGCTGTCGCACGACTTTGCCACCCTCAGCCTGTCCGACCTGCTGTGCCCGTGGGAGTGGATTGAAAGCCGCGCCCGCCATATTGCCGAGGCCGATCTGGCCGTGGTGTTTTACAACGTGCAAAGCAAGCAGCGGCAGGAAGGCGTGTACCGCATTCTGGACATCATGCTGGAACACAAGCGGCCGGGAACCCTGTGCGGCATCGTGCACAATGCCTACCGCGAGGGCCAGACGGTGGAAATCGTCACCCTGGCCGAGCTGCGCACGCGCCAGTTCAACATGCTCACCTCGCTGGTAATCGGCAACCGCTTCACCCGCCGCAAACGCAACTGGATGTTCACCCCGCGCGGCTACTTCAACTGGCAGAACACCGCCGATACCATTACCGCCGACAGCCTGCCCAGCACCGCTGCCTGGGTATTTGCCGGCACCAGCGACGGCAATGCGCTGGCACGCCAGCTGGCGGCAGGCGGCAAGCCGGTGATCGTCAGCACAGCCAGCGACTACGGTGCCGAAATCGTCGCCGCCGACAGCCCCGGCCTCACCAGCATCAGCGGGCGGCTGGGGGTGGAGCGTCGCCGCGAGCTGCTGCAACAAAGCCAGGCACGCTGCATCGTGGATGCCACTCACCCCTATGCCACGGAAATGTCGCAACAGCTGATGGCGCTGGCACGCGAGCTGGCCCTGCCCTATCTGCGCTACGAGCGCCCCAGCGCTGTCGACCAGCACCCGGCGATTCACTGCAGCAGCATGGCTGAAGCGGCAAAGCTGGCGATGCAGCACGGCCAGCGCATTTTCCTGGCCACCGGCAGCAAGGAGCTGGCCAGCTTTGTGCAGGCCGAGGGCGCGGCTGACAAGCAATGGTTTGTGCGGCTGGCACCAGACCCGCAACACCTGCAACGCGCCATCGACCTGGGCATTCCGCGTGCACGCCTGTGTGCCATGCAAGGCCCGTTCTCGCAGGCCGCCAATGAAACCCTGTGGCGCGACTGGCAGATCGACTGCGTCATCAGCAAGCAGTCGGGTGATGCCGGTGGCTATGGTGCAAAAGCCGCCGCAGCAGCGGCGCTGGGCATTCCCTTCATCGTGGTGGACCGTCCGCAGCTGGACTACCCGCTCAGCTTTACCGACTTCACCAGCCTGCAAACGGCACTGGAGCAACTGGTATGAGCAGCCCGCGCATTCCGGTCACCGTGCTCACCGGTTTTCTGGGCGCGGGCAAAACCACCCTGCTGTCCAATCTGATCCGCGACAGCAAACAACGGCGGCTGGCCATTCTGGTCAACGAATTTGGCGAGGTGTCCATCGACGGCACCATCCTGCGTACGGACGATAAGGCCGGGGTGGAGATTCACGATCTGGCCAATGGCCTGGTGGCTTACGACGACGACGAGCACTTCCTGCCCACCATGCTGGCCTTGTGGCAACGCCGTCAGCAAATCGACCATGTGCTGATCGAAACCTCGGGCCTGGCGCTGCCCAGCGCGGTAATGGAGCAGCTGCAAGGCCCGGAGCTGGCCGAGCGCTTTGTGCTGGACGCCACGCTGGCCGTGGTGGACACCCCGCTGCTGCTGGCTGGCGATTTTGACAGCGGCCACGGCCAGCAGGACGACGCGGTGGCCAGCCTGTTCCGCCAGCAGCTGGAGAACGCCGACATCGTGGTGCTGAACAAGATCGACCAGCTTGACGACACCGCCATGCTGCAAGCGGAAAGCACGGTGCGCCAGCTGGCGCCGTCCATCCGCTTTATCGAGCTGGCCTATCAGGCCAAGCTGGACACCCGGCTGACGCTGGGCCTGCATCTGCACGAAGTCAGCGGCAGCGGCCACCGCCATTACGGCCCGGTATCCAGCCTGCCGCTCAATCTGCGCCCGCTGGCCAACCAGGCGCTGCTGGACGGCCACAGCCACGGCGGCCTGGCCGCACACAGTCATGGCCTGGCCACCCACAAGCATTTTCATGAGCAGGACCCGGGCTGGCAGTCGTTTTTGATTCGCAGCAAGGACGCACAGGACCCGGCCCGCCTGCTGGCAGCGGTGGAAACCATTGCCCGCGAGGAAGCGCTGCTGCGCATCAAGGGCCATGCGGCCAGTGCCGACGGCCAGGGCCGGCTGACACTGCAAGCGGTACGCCAGCGCGTACAGCTGCAACAGGAGCCGGAAACCGCCGCACCACGGCAGGCGCAGCTGGTATTCATCGGCTATCACCCCAGCCGGCCACGCATTGTTGAGCGGCTACGGGCACTGACCGGCACTCACTGGCAGTAAGAGTGACTGACAAAAACCCTGTAGCGGCGTTGCGCCTCCTTGCCGTACTGCTTGTACTGTCTGCGTCGGCGCGCCTTGCCACAGGGACGCTGCGCTATTTTTTCAGCCACTCCAGCTGTACCCATAAGCAATAACCCGACTGCTGCATCAGGCCAGCAATCAGAAGGAAAGCACCATGAAAACCGACGCCGCCGCCCACCAGCGCATGGTGGAAAAGCGCAAGGCCGGCTTTGAAAAGAAAAAGGCCGCCGCCACCAAGGAAAAAGGCTTGCTCATCGTCCATACCGGCACGGGCAAGGGCAAGAGCAGCGCTGCCTTCGGCATGGGGCTGCGCATTGTCGGCCACGGCATGCAGCTGGGTGTGGTGCAGTTCATCAAGGGCGCACTGCACACTGCCGAGCGCGATCTGTTCAGCCGCTTCGACAACTGCCGCTTCCTCACCATGGGCGAGGGCTATACCTGGAACACCCAGAACCGCGAGGCCGACATCGCCACCGCGCGTCAGGGCTGGGACGCCGCGCTGGAAATGCTGAACAGCGGCGACTACGACATGCTGATTCTGGACGAGCTGAACATCGTGCTGAAGTACGACTACCTGCCGCTGGACGAGGTACTGGCAGCACTGGCCAGCCGCCCGGCCAATCTGCACGTGGTGATTACCGGCCGCCATGCGCCGCAGGCGCTGATTGATGCCGCCGATCTGGTAACGGAAATGAAGCTGGTGAAGCACCCCTACCGCGAGCAGGGCATCAAGGCACAACAGGGCGTGGAGTTCTGACATGGCCATCCGTCACTGCCCGGCGCTGTTCATCAGCGCCCCGGCCTCGCATCAGGGCAAGACCACCCTTAGCGCCGGGCTGGCGCGCTACCACCGCCAGCAGGGCCGAACCGTGCGCGTGTTCAAGACCGGGCCGGATTTCCTCGACCCCTATGTACTGGAACAGGCCAGCGGCCACACCGTGTACGCGCTGGATTTGTGGATGAACGGTGAGGATGACTGTCGCCAGCGCCTGTACCAGGCCGCAGCCGAGGCCGACCTTATCCTGATCGAAGGCAGCATGGGCCTGTTTGACGGCACCCCCAGCAGTGCCGATCTGGCCCAGCTGTTCGGCGTGCCGGTGGCCGCCATCATCGACGCGGCCGGTATGGCGCAAACCTTTGCGGCGGTGGCGCATGGCCTGGCCAGCTTCCGCCCCGGCCTGCCGTTTTACGGCGTACTGGCCAATCAGGTGGCTTCAAGCCGCCATGCGGAGATGCTCAGCGCCGCCCTGCCCGCCAGCCTCAACTATCTGGGCGCGGTGATGCGCCAGCAGGACATGGGCCTGCCGGAGCGCCATCTGGGCCTGGTGCAGGCGCAGGAAGTGGATGATCTGGAAGCACGGCTGCAGCGCGCCGCTGCCCAGCTGGCCACCACCCGTCTGGCCGATCTGCCACCCGCAGTCGCCTTCCAGCCTGCCACGGCACTCAGCCTGCCACGGCTGCTGGACGGCGTGCGCATCGCCATCGCCCGCGATACCGCCTTCAGCTTCATCTACCCGGCCAATATCCAGACGCTACAGGCAATGGGGGCCGAGCTGCATTACTTCTCGCCACTGGCCGACGATGCCCTGCCGGACTGCGATGCAGTCTGGCTGCCCGGTGGTTACCCGGAACTGCATCTGGCCGCCCTGACCGGTGCAGAGCGCAGCCGCGCCAGCCTGCATGCCCACGTGGCAGCAGGCAAGCCGCTGTATGCCGAATGTGGCGGCATGCTGTATTTGCTGGACAGCCTGACCGACAAACAGGGTCAAAGCGGACAGATGCTGGGCCTGTTGCCCGGCCATGCCCGGCTGAATAGCCGCCTGAGCGCACTGGGCCTGCAACAACTGCAGCTGGATGGCGCAGTGCTGCGTGGCCACACTTTTCACTATTCCAGCCTGGATACGCCCATCACCCCGCTCACCCATGCCAGCCGCGCCACCGGTAACGGGCCGGGCGAGGCGGTATACCGCCACGGTAGCCTGCTGGCCAGTTATCTGCATCTTTACTTCCCGTCCAACCCTGCGGCCTGCGCCAGATTGTTCCTGCCATGAATGCCTATCCCCAAGCCGACATCGACGCCGTCTACCGCGCCATCCGCGAACGGCGCGACATGCGCCACTTCAAGCCGGACCCGGTGGACCCGGCCCTGCTGCAACGCCTGCTACAGGCCGCGCACCTGGCCCCCAGCGTGGGCTTCATGCAGCCCTGGCGCTTCATCCGCATTAGCGATACCGCGCTGCGCCAGCAACTGCATGCCGAGGTGGAAGTGGAACGGGTAGCCACCGCCAAGGCACTGGGCCAGCGGGAAGACGAATTCATGAAGCTGAAGGTTGAGGGCATTCTCGACTGCGGCGAGGTGCTGGTGGCGGCGCTGATGGACGGGCGCGAACGCCATGTATTCGGCCGCCGCACCCTGCCGGAAATGGATATCTGCTCCATCGCCTGCGCCATCCAGAACATGTGGCTGGCCGCCCGCGCCGAGGGCATCGGACTGGGCTGGGTATCGCTGTTCGACCCGCAGCGGCTGGGCACGCTGCTGGGCCTGCCGGCCGAGGCCAAGGCGGTGGCCATCCTGTGCATCGGCCATGTCGAGGCTTTCTACGACAAACCCATGCTGGAACAGGAAAACTGGGCAAAGCGGCAAAACCTGGCCGAGCTGGTATTTGAAAACAGCTGGGCTGACAGTCGCCCAGCCGTCTGAAGCCTTCAGCGGGCAGCCGCGCTACGCTGGCTGCTGGCCGGGCTCATGAATTGCTGCCGGAAATAATCACGGAACAAGGCAATGGCAGGGCTGACCTCAGACCCGGCCTTCCATGCCAGCCCCAGCGTCATCGGCGGCACCAGGCCGTGCAGACTCACCGTGTCGATACGCCGCCCCTCCAGCGACCAAGGCCGGAACACCATGTCTGACAAAATGCTCACCCCGCTGCCATTGGCCACCATGCTGCGCACCGCCTCCACCGAACTGGTGCGCACCCTCACCTGCGGCTGCCATGGCGACTGCTGCCAATAACGCCACGTCGTCTGTTCTGCCTCATCCACCGTCAGCATGATGTAAGGCTGCTCGGCAATATCCTGCAAGTCGGGTGCCGGGTGTGACAACAGCGGATGCTGTGCCGGCAGCCACAAGCGCCGGGGCGAGCTGATGATGGGCTCCAGCCGTAAAGCCGGGTTGTCCACATTGGAAGTCAACAGCACCGCGACATCGAAATCCTGCCGCAACAGACCGGCTTCAATGTCCTCACGTGACAATTCGAACAGTTCAATCCTCAGTTGCGGGTACAAGGCGGACAGGCGGCACACATGGGCAGGCAGAAAATACCCCATCACCGTATAGCTGGCGGCCACGGTCAGCCTGCCGGCAAAATCGCCATCCCGTTTGCCCAGCAGCATGGCCTCTTCCACATTGGCCAGAATTTCGTACGCATGACCCAGAAAGTGCCGTCCACAGTCGGTCAGCACCATGCCCTGAGGGTGGCGGACAAACAAGGACGTAGCCAGCACTTCTTCCAGTTGCCGGATGGCTGCCGTCACTGCCGATTGGGTGATGCACAGCTGGATGGCCGCCTGGGAAACCTGCCCTGTTTCAGCCGTGGCCACAAAATACTTCAACTGCCGGAAGGAAAACGCCATGCCCGTACTCCGGTATCAAAATAATTGATGGGACACCATCAAAATTTAAAACTTCCCCCGCCTGTTCACGCTGCCTAGGGTGTCGGTCTGACTCACTCTCAGACAGGAGCACACATGAACAAACAGGTAATCGACCTGAACGCCGACATGGGGGAAGGCTTTGGCCCGTGGCAAATTGGCGATGGGGACGACCGGCACATCATGCCGCTGATCAGCTCGGCCAACATTGCCACCGGTTTTCATGCCGGCGACCCGGCCACCATGGCCAGCAGCGTCAGCCTGGCCAAGGCACATGGCGTTGCCGTGGGTGCCCACCCTGGCTATCGCGACCTGGTGGGCTTCGGGCGACGCAGCATTCAGGTAAGCGCACAGGAACTGGTACAGGACGCGGTGTACCAGATTGGTGCCTTGCAAGCCTTCCTGCAACTGGAAGGCATGGTCATGCAGCATGTCAAACCGCATGGTGCCCTGTACATGACGCTGGCTGCCGATGAAGCGCTTTCACTGGCATTCCTGCAGGCAGTCCAGGGACTGTCGCCGCAACTGGAGGTGTATTGCATGGCTGGTTCCGCCACGCATCAGGCCGCGCAGGCACTGGGCGTGAAGGCAGTAGGCGAATTCTTTGCCGACCGGGATTATGACGCCAGCGGGCGGATTGTATTTACCCGCCGGATGGGACGGCTCTCCCCGGCAGCCGTGGCCGACAAGGTGATGCTGGCCTGCACGGAGGGCCTGGTTGATACCGTGGATGGCCAGCGCATTCCGGTCGACTTCGATTCCATCTGCATTCACAGCGACACCCCCGGCGCACTGGAACTGATCCGCACCACCCGTGACCGTCTGCTACAGGCTGGCATCACCCTGCGCGCACAGCATGAGCGAGCCGTTGGCTGAGGCGGACCACAACACCCTGTTCAAGGACAAGCACATGACTGAACACCTGATACTCGCCCCCCTGCCCGGCACCTTTTATCGTCGCCCGGCCCCGGATGCAGCGCCCTATGTGGAAGAAGGCAATCTGGTTGCCGCGGATACCGTCATCGCCTGCATCGAGGTGATGAAACAATTCAACGAAATGACTGCCGAGCAAGGCGGGCGCTTGCTCGCCTTTTTGCTGGCAGACGGCGATGCGGTCGATATCGGTCAGCCGGTGGCGAGGGTGGTGACATGACGCAGCCCATTGCCTTGCAACGTATCCGTCGCCTGCTGGTGGCCAACCGCGGGGAAATTGCGGTGCGCATCATCCGGGCTGCCCGTGAAATGGGCGCGCAGACCGTACTGGTACACAGCAGTGCGGACCGCAACAGTCTGGCCTGCCAGATGGCAGACCGGACAGTGGAAATCGGCCCGCCACCCGCCGCAAAAAGCTATCTGGACATTCCGGCCATTCTGGCTACGGCCCGCAATCAGGAAGTGGATGCCGTTCATCCAGGCTATGGCTTCCTCGCCGAAAATGCCGACTTTGCCCGTCAGGTAGAGGCTGCCGGGCTGATTTTTGTCGGCCCGACGGCGGACACCATCGCCCTGATGGGTGACAAAGCCCGTGCCCGCACCATGGCACAGACAGTTGGCGTTGCCACCGTACCGGGCAGCGCCGGCGCACTGGCGGACGTGGTGCAAGCCATGGGCATGGCCAAGGAAATCGGCTATCCGCTGATGATCAAGGCGGTGGCCGGTGGTGGCGGCCGGGGCATCCGCGTGGTGGAACATGCCGAGGCGCTGCATGCGGCTTTTGCCGCTGCGCAACGGGAAGCGCAGGCTGCCTTTGGCGACGGGCATCTTTATCTGGAGCGTTTCATGCCGCAGGCGCGGCATCTGGAAGTGCAAATCCTGGGAGATGGCCAGCGGGTGATTCATTGCTACGAGCGCGAATGCTCCTTGCAGCGCCGCCGCCAGAAAATCATGGAAGAAGCGCCCTCGCCTGCGCTGGATGACGCACAGCGCAACAGGCTGTGCCAGGCAGCAGTCCGGCTGGCACAATCCGTGGCATACCGCGGAGCGGGCACGGTGGAATTCCTGTTCGATCAGGATGAGTTCCACTTCATTGAAATGAATACCCGCATCCAGGTGGAACACCCGGTCACTGAAATGGTCACCGGGCTTGATATGGTGCGCGAAATGCTGCTGATTGCCGACGGCCAGCCCTTGCGCTGGCAACAGCAGGACATCCAGCTGCGTGGTGCCGCCATCGAATGCCGCATCAATGCCGAAGACCCGCAGCGCATCTTCCTGCCCACACCGGGCAGCATAGAGCATCTGCAATTACCCGGCGGGCCGGGTGTGCGGGTGGACAGCATGCTGTACCCGGGCTGTGTCATCCCCCCTTATTACGACTCCATGCTGGCCAAACTGATTGTGTGGGATGAAAACCGTGCACAGGCGCTCAGCCGCATGCGCCGGGCGCTGGATGAACTGCACATCAGTGGCGTTGCCCACACAAAAAGCCTGCACCAGGCCTTGCTGGCCGATGCCGACGTATGCGCCGCGCGCTATCACACCCGCTTTCTGGAGCACTGGCTGGCGCACTGGCCGGGCAGCACGGCAGACACGGTGGCAGACCCGCTGGCGCGTGACACCGGGAGAACCGCATGAGCATCCGCTACAGTTTTGGCGGCGACGAGTTCCTGTTTGCCGAGGTCAGCGAATCCATGTCGCTGACCGCCTGCTTCACCAGCATGGCCATCACCGGGCTGCTGCGCCAGCAACAATGGCCGGGGATTGTCGAAATATGTCCTGCCAATGCATCGTTCCAGCTGCGCTTTGACCCGGACATCCTGCCGGCCGCGCAATTGCTGCAACAGGTGCAGGAGCTGGAACAGGCGGTACAGGACAGCCCGCAGACACTGGACACCCGCCTGGTGGAAATACCGGTCTGGTATGACGACCCCTGGACGCTGGAAGTGGGGGCGCGCTTTCGCGAACGCCATCAGGACCCGCAATCCACCGATCTGCAATACGCCGCGCGCTGCAACGGTTTTGACTCGGTAGACGCCTTCATTGCCGCGCATAGCGGTGCACCGTGGTTTGTCTCCATGGTGGGCTTTGTCGCCGGCCTGCCCTTCATGTACCAGATGGTAGAGCGCGACCGCCAGCTGCAAGTACCGAAGTACCTGAGCCCGCGCACCGCAACCCCGCGCCAGACCATAGGCCACGGCGGCTGCTTCGCCTGCATCTATTCGGTGGCAGGTGCCGGTGGCTACCAGATGTTCGGCATTACCCCGGCACCGATTTACGACCCGCAGCAATCCCTGCCCTATCTGGCAGACAGCATGGTGCTGTTCCGTCCCGGCGATATTGTCCGCTTCAAGCCCATCGACCAGCAGCAATACCAAGCAGCCGTCCAGGCGGTGGCCGAGGGCAGCTTTCAGCTGGATATCTTTCCGGTCCGCTTCTCGCTGCCGGACTTCCTGGCCAATCCACAGGCCTACAATCTATCCCTTCCAGGGGGCCATCATGCACATTAAGGTCATCAAGCCTGGACTCGCCACCTCGGTACAGGACGCTGGCCGCAACGGTCATTACCATCTGGGCATCCCGCCTTCCGGGGCGCTGGACCAGTATTCATTCCGCGCCGCCAACCTGCTGCTGGGCAATCCGGAAACCACGGCGGTACTGGAGTGCACGCTGCTGGGGCCGCAGCTGCAGTTCGGCGTGGACTGCCGCATTGCCGTGTGCGGTGCCGACATGCTGCCGCTGATCAACGGCCAGCCACAAGCCACCAATCAGATCCTGTCCATTGCCACAGGCGACATGCTGGACTTCCGCCCGGCCACGGCCGGGGTACGTGCCTATCTGGCGGTTTCCGGTGGCATCGACGTGCCGGAGGTGCTGGGCAGCCGCTCCACCTATACGCTGGGGACATTGGGTGGGTATCAGGGCCGATGCCTGCAGGCTGGCGACATGCTGATACTGGGCCGGTCAACCGCGGTGGCACCGGCGGGCCGCAGCCTGCCACCCGCCCTGCGCCGGCCCTTGCCACGCCAGGCCACGGTGCGGGTGCTGCCCGGCCTGTATGACCACAGGCTGACGGCGCAATCGGCTGAACGCTTCTATCAGGAGACATGGACGGTGGCATCGGAATCCGACCGCATCGGCTACCGGCTCAAGGGCGGCTCACCCTTGCAATTCCGGCCACGGGAAGCGCCATTCGGTGCCGGGGCCGATCCGTCCAATATCGTGGATGCCGGCTATCCGGTTGGCTCCATCCAGATACCGGCCGGCAAGGAGCCCATCATCCTGTTGCGGGACGCGGTTTCCGGCGGGGGTTATGCCATGCTGGGCACCGTCATTAGTGCCGATCTGGACGTGGTGGGACAATTACCACCCAATCAGCGTCTTGCATTCAGCGCCGTTGACATGGCTGAAGCCTTGCAGGCCAGACAGCAGGGGCAGGCAGCGCTGGAGCGTCTGCGAGCGGCACTGCAAGGCTGAGTGTCAGGCAGGCTGCGCCGCCTGCATCACCTGGTTGCGCCCTGCCTTTTTGGCCGCATACAAGGCCTGGTCGGCGTGGCGGTACAGCTCGGTAAACGACATGCCCGGCTGCCATACTGCCAGCCCCATGCTGACGCTGTAAGGAATGCTGCCGCCCAGTGAAACCGCCGGTATTTCAGCAGCACGCAAGCGCAGGTTTTCCGCCATGGCCAGCGCTTGCGCTGGCGGCGTTTGTGGCAGCAACAGTGCAAATTCTTCGCCCCCCATGCGGCCGGTCACATCTGCTGGCCGCATGCCCTGACGTAACAACTCGCTGAATGTCAGCAACACCTGATCCCCTGCCTGATGGCCATGCCGGTCGTTGATCTGCTTGAAATGGTCCAGATCCATCAATACCAAACACAATGGCAAGTTGCTGCCCTCAGCCTGCTGCAACAGCACCATGCTGCGGCTTTCAAAACACTGGCGGGTATTCAGCCCGGTCATGCCATCGTGTTCCGCCCGCCAGGTGGCATCACGTAACAGGTATTCCTGCACCATGGCCACTGCCAGCATCGACAAACCGGGCACCAGTGCCGCGGTCAGGCTCATGGAAAACACATTGGGCATGGTGGTGGCAAACAGATCGCTGATATTGCCGAAGCCGCCGCCGTAGTAAACGGCACGCCCCAGATGCAGCAAGGAGGTCACCGCACTGCAGGCCGCGCCCAGCCAGTACACCGTGGCGCGATGACTGGCAATACGGTGGCGGAACAACAGCCAGGCCGTGGCGGCAAACACGATGCTGATACCACCGGAGGCAATCACCACCCTCACCCGCATGCTGTCCAGCAGCAGGGTAAAGCCCAGCAAACCGGCGACACCGGCCAGCACCAGCAAGGCCAGTGGCCGGGCATGGCTGGGCCGGCCCAGAAAGCGGGCGCAACCGATATAGAACATGCTGGCCGCCACCAGGCCCAGGCCATTGCTCAGCACCACACTGAAAATCAGCGGCAGCACCATGCGCAGACCCAGCGCAGGCAGATAACCCAGCATGGCGGCATTGGCCAGCAGCCAGCTGCGGGTACCGGAAACGCCGGCTTTTTTCAATGACCACAGTTGTACGGTATTGCAGGCGCACAGCAATTCGGTGACCACAAAGACGGGTAACAGGATGGGAATGCTCTGAGTTACCGCCATTGAAATTCCAAACGGATAAAAATTGTGTCAATGCTATGCCGTAGTGCACGCCAGGCACAAGCACATTTAAATTACAGCGCACATTTTCAAGCAGTATGCGTACCCGGTAAACGGGGCGGACAAAAAAATGCCGATAGTGGCTGCCAGACAGATGTGGCAGCCACTACCGGCATGGTATTCAGGCCCGTGCTTAATGCTGATCCGGCTTTGCTACGCTGGCAGCATCTTCCCAGCCACCACCCAACGCCAGGAACAGATTGACCTGATCCTGTGCCAGCTGGCTTTCGGCCATGGCCACGGCCTGTTCGCCGCTGACCATGGTACGGTCGGCATCCAGACTGGTGAGATAAGGCGCGCGGCCCGCCTGGTACAAGCGGCGGTTTTGCGCCGCAGCTTCACGGGCATTGTCCCGCGCGCTGCGCAACAACGTCAGGCGTTGCAAGTCCTTGGCATACAGGCTGAGGCTGGTTTCCACTTCGCGCAGGGCATTGAGCACCACGCCGTCAAAATGCGCCAGCGCCGCCGCATTGTCCGCCTTGGCTGCACGTACCCGCGCCATGCTGCCGCTGTCCGGAATGCTCCAGCTGATCAGCGGGCCAAAACCGAAGCGCTGGGTAGAGCGCTTGCCCAGGTCTTCGACAAAGCCGGTAAAGCCTGCCGATGCACCAAGGGTGATGCTGGGATAAAGATCGGCCGTGGCCACGCCTATCATGGCGCTGGATTGCGCCAGGCGGCGCTCGGCCTGCTTCACGTCCGGGCGGCGCGCCAGCAGCGCCCTGCCATCGCCCACCGGAATGGGCCGGGTCAGCTGCGGCTCTTGCGCGCAGGACAGTGCCGCAGCGGGCAAGGCTTCAGCCGGCGTCTTGCCCAGCAGCATGGCCAGCCGGTAGCGCGCGGCATCCCGCTGGGCCTGGTAGGCTGGCAGCGCGGCATTCACGCTGTCGCGCTGCGCCTGCGCCCGCAGCACATCGGTGGCGGTCATCCGCCCTGCACTGGCCAGACGGCGTGTCAGTTCCAGCTGCTTTTGCTGCAGGCCCAGCTGTTGCTGTACCACCTGATAACCATGGTTAGCCGAACAGATCTGCACATAGCTGCGTACGGTTTCGGCAGTGAGGGTAATAGCTGCCAGATCGCGCGCCGCCGCCACGGCCTCGCTATTGGCTTCTGCCGCCTGTTCGCCACGCTTGAGCTTGCCAAACAAATCCAGCTGGTAAGCCACACGAATGCCTTCGTCCCCCAGATTGGTCACCGGCAGCGGCTCTTCCAGCAGCATGCTCTGGCCCGATATGCGGGCGCGCTCGGCGGACGCCGACACCGCCGCATGCGGGCCGGCCTCGGCATTGACTTCACTGGCTACCGCCAGCGCCTTTTGCAGATTGGCACTGGCCACGCGCAAATCGGTATTGGCGGCCCGGGCCTGTTCCACCAGCTGGTTCAGCACCGGGTCGTGATACAGCTGCCACCAGTGGCCGGCCACCGCTTGCGCGCTCGCCAGCTGGCCATCGGCATTGGCAAAATGGCCTTGCGCTGCCGGACGCTGCATGGCGGCCTGCTCCGGCAAGTGGTAATCCGGGCCTACCGTGGTGCAGCCAGCCAGCACCGAGAGTGCCAGCAGGCTGACGGGATAAAAGCGTTTCACTGCTGGCCTCCCTTGCTGGACACCACGGCCACGGTGGCGGTACGACCGGCGATCATGCGGAAGTCGGCCGGAATTTCATCCAGCGTCACCCGTACCGGAATACGCTGCGCCAGCCGCACCCAGTTGAAAGTGGGATTGACGTTGGGCAGCAGGCTGGCGCCATTGCTGCGGTCGCGGTCTTCAATGCCGGCGGCAATGCTTTGCACATGGCCGCGCAGCTTGTGCGACTGACCCATGATCTGGATTTCTACCGGCTGGTTCACTTGCACGCGGTCCAGCTTGGTTTCTTCAAAGTAACCATCCACATGGAAGGAATGTGCATCCACCATGGACAGCACCGGCTTGCCGGTGCTGACGTAGTCGCCCACGCGCGGGGTACGGTCGTTCAGGTAACCATCCACCGGACTGCTCACCTCGGTGCGCTGCAGGTTCAGCCGGGCGACATCCAGCGCGGCACTGGCGGCGGCAACATTGGCTTCGTCCTGCTGCACGCGGGCATCACTCTGTTCGACGTTTTCACGCGCCACCAGGTCGCTCAGGCTGTGATTGCGCGCGGCTTCGCGCTTTGCCTGCGCCAGTGCCGCCTTTTGCAGTACCAGCGCGGCTTCAGCCTGTTTCAGCGCCAGCGTGTAGCGGGCATGGTCGATGACAAACAGCACCTGCCCCCGTTTGACCAGCTGGTTGTCATGTACCCGCACCTCGGTAATCAGCCCGGAGACATCCGGCGCAATCTGCACTACATCGGCACGGACATGGCCATCCCGTGTCCACGGTGCATTGGTGTAGTAATCCCACAAGTAGCGCCCCACCAGCACTGCAGCCACTACCGCAATCAGCGTCAGGGCCACCGGGCCCGCTTTTCCTGCCAGCTTTTTCATCATTACCATCCGCGAGTCAGCACGACGAATCCGCCGAGCACAATTACATACAAGGCCACGTTCAGCAGCGAACGGTGCCATACCAGTTTGTAGAAACCCAGCTGTCCCAGCACGGCGCGCAGCACGGCGGTGACGCCAAAGGCCAGCACCATCAGGATCAGCAGGCTGGGGAAATACACCCCGTAGATTTCGATTTCACCAATCACGGTGCAAGCTCTCCATGTTCCAGGGGCAAGGGGGCTGCCGGGGCAAAACTGCCGGCAGCGGGAAACAGGGTGATGCGCAGTTCCACCAGCGCGTTAAGCACGGTCAGCACGGCGTGACTGCTGCGCTGGCCGCTGCCCAGCACCTGCCGCAGCGCGGCATCAATGTGTTGCAGCAGGCGGTCATCCGTCCGGGGGGCATGGCGCAAGGCCAGTGCCTGACGGTAATGCACGGCCACATCGTCCAGCACCTTCTGCACACCGGACCCGGCGCTATCCGGCAGCTTGTTTTCATCGCGTTGCAGGTGCAACACGCTGAAGCCGGTACGCAGTTCGCTGAACACCAATGGCAGCTGGTCATGCCCGTTGGCTGCCAGCCGCGGAATCAGCTGGCCCAGCCGGTCCAGCATGCGGGCGGTGAGTTGCGGGTAGTCACCCAGACCGCGACCCGATGCCATGCGGGCCAGGTCGTGCCAGCTGGCGCGGCGCAGGCGGCGTATGGCCAGTTCGATGCCGAAGGGGCGGACCAGCAGGCTGAACAACAGGGCGAAGGACACCCCCACCACCGTGGCGACGTTGCCGTTGAAAAAGGCGGTGAAGTCGGTATCGTAAGCGCCTTGCAGGCTGAGGAAGGTGGCGGTGTTCACCGTCAGCATCATGGCAATCATGGTGAATTGCGGCCGGGTGAACAGCGTGCCCACCAGCAAGAACGGGATGGCCAGCATGGCTACCAGCATCTCGAAGGTATAGGCAGCCGGAATCACCATGAACAACAGCACCGTGGTCAGCACGATGCTGACCAGCGCCCAGATCAGGAAGGTGCGCATCATCGGCGCGGGCTCATCCAGCGCAGCAAAGAAGCAGGAGGCAATGGCCGCCATGATGACCGCACCGGAACCATCGGTCCAACCCAGTTGTATCCACAGCTGCGAAGCAATGAAGATGGCTGCCGAGGCTTGCAGCGAGGAAAACGCCACCATTCCATAGTCGAAATGGCGGGCGGTGCCACCTACCGGCCAGTGACGGTAGGCCGGTTTCCAGCTGAAAGTGGGGTGTTCTTCGGCCAGCAACTGCTGCAGCAGGCGGCAGTCCAGCCACAGGTTGATCAGCGACTGCAAACGCGCCAGCGCATGGGCCAGCAACAGCGACTGCCAGTCGTCGCCACTGGCCATCTCCTGCTTGAGGCTGGCGAGGTCGCGCTGCAAACCCGGCACCGCCTTGCGGCACGCCTCCAGCCGGGGTTCGGCCATCCACTCGGCCACCCGCTGCATCAACACGCGCAAGCCTTCCGGCACACTTTCCCCCTGCTGCACCAGCGCCTGCCGGGTTTCGGTCAGCGAGGACAGAATGGGCAGCAACATGCTCATGCGGCCACGCAGCTCGCGCGCGTTCTTCACCATGGCAAAGCTGGTGGTGTCGTAGGACAAGTGGGAGATGAACTGGTCCAGCGCCAGAATATCCGCCGCCAGCTTGTGACGGCTGGCATGCATGGCCGTCGGTTTGTCCTGCGCGTTCGTGGCACCATCCGGCAAGGCCAGCAATTCCCCGGCCCAGCTGCGGGCATCCTGCATCCAGCTGTCGATCCGCGCTGAAATGATGGGAGCCACCTTGCCCGGCCACAGCAAGGCGGAAACAACGCTGGCACAGACAATCCCCAGCAGGATTTCCTCGCTGCGCGCCAGCGCCACATCAAAAATGCTTTCCGGGTTGTTCAGCGTCGGCAGTGCAATCATGGGCAAGGTGTAGGCCGACAGCATGAACAGATAGCTGCGCGGGGTGCGATCCAGCAAGGAAATGCTGAGCAGGCTGCCGGTCCACAAAGCCACGACCAGGCTGAGCAAGGTGGGTGCATTGACAAACAGGGGCAGCAGGATGACGGCAGCAGACGCCCCCAGCAAGGTGCCGCCAATGCGGTAAACCGCCTTGGAGCGGGTGGCACCGGTCAGCGGGTGGGACACCACGTACACGGTGGCCATGGCCCAGTACGGGCGCGGAAGCTCCAGCGCCATGGCAATGTACAAGGCCAGCATGGCCGCCAGGAACGCCTTGGCCGAAAACAGCCAGTCACGCCAACTGGGCAGCTTCATGCTCTTTCCTGACCGGCCAGTGCCGCCAGTTCAGCCACCAGTTCCGGGCGCTGGTAGGCCGCATCCACCGCGGCAAACACACGCAGGGTGGCTTGCAGGTCGTCCGGCGAAATGTCCTTGAAAACCAGCGCACGCAAGCGCACCAGTTCTACTTCTATCTTGTCGGTCAAGGCCCTGCCCGCCTCGGTAAACCACAGGGTGTTGGAGCGGCGGTCCACCTTGTCCTTTTCGCGCCTTACCAGCCCATCGGCAGCCAGCTGGTCGATCACCCGCACCAGTGACGGCCCTTCGATGCCGATTTCCTCTGCCAGGGCAATCTGGTTGATTCCTTCGCCCAGCCGGCCAATAAAGATCAGTGCGGTGGCACAAGGCGCGGTCAGGCCATGGCCGAATACCACGTCCTGCGAAATATGCCGCCATTTGCGCCCGGCCTGCATGATGGCGCTGGTAATGCCAAGGCGCAGTAAGTCCACATTGTCCATAATGATTTGCATGTAAATGATTTGATTGCTAATCAATTATAAAAAGAGCTTGTCGCGGCAGGCAAGCAGTTTCTGTATAGCAACAAAAAGTTCCGTATCAATTGCTGCACTTTCGCCCTGGCCTGTGCTGGCAACAATGGAAAAAGCCCCGAAAACTCGGGGCTTTTTCTGAAAACCAGTATTGCAAAAAGGCAGAGCAACTTGGGGACTTGGTCTAGCGCTCACCATCAGTCACGCCAGTGCTCATCTCCGCGCCAACCACGGTCATGCCAATGGCGCTCGCGTGCACGCCAGTCATCATGCCAGTAAGCGGCGGGCGGCGGGCCATAGCGCACCGGTGCCACATAGGCTACCGGCTGGTATACCACCGGTGCCGGCGGCGGCGCACGGAAGCGGCGCTCCTCATCACGCTGGTAAGCCAGGGCCGTGCCTACACTGCCACCCACGGCACCACCGATGATGGCCCCGTTACGGCCACCGATAGACTGGCCAACGGCAGCACCGACAGCGCCGCCCACGGCACCACCCAGAATGGCAGACGCATCTGCATGGGCCAGCGCACTAAATGAAAGCGCCAACAGCGCCGGAACTAGGATTCGGGATTTCATGACTGGACCTCCAGTGCGTTGATACACACTCAGCTTATCCAGCCGCAGGTAACGGCGTGTAAAACAGTGTGAAGAAGCTTTGCAAAATCACCAGTCCGACAACTTTGCTCACATCTGGGCCCGCGCGGTAAACATGCCCGGTTCCGCATCACATCGCACAGCCGCAACCATGCCAAACAGCTATAATGCGCATTTTCCGGCTGCACCCCACCATCATGCGTCACAGCTTCCCGCGTAAAATGCTGTTCCTGAGCAGCCTGGTCTTTGCCGCCCTGCTGTTTGGCACTTCCGGCTACATGCTGATCGAGGACTGGAGCTTTTCCGACAGCCTGTTCATGACGGTGATTACCCTGGCCACCATCGGCTATGGCGAAACGCACAACCTCTCACTGGAAGGCCGTTACTTCACCATCGCGCTGATCGTGTTCGGCACCGGCGTGGTGGGTTATGGCATTTCCTCGCTCACCCTGATGCTGTTTCAGGGCGACCTGCCGCTTTATCTGAGACGAAAGAAAATGGAAAAACTGATTGCCCGCATGCAGGGCCACACCATTATTTGCGGCCTCAGCCATACCGGCCGTTATGCGCTGGAAGAACTGCTCAGCACCCAGCACCAGATCGTGGTGATAGAACGGGACGAAGCCAATACCGGCATGCTGCAGGAGCTGGAGGTGCCATTTATTGTTGGCGATGCGGCAGAAGACGAAAACCTGTGCGCTGCAGGCATCACCCGCGCGCATGCGCTGATTTCCTGTCTGAGTGCCGATGCAGAAAACGCCTTCGTGGTGGTGACGGCCAAAAGCCTGAACAGCAAGATTCTGGCCGTGGCCAAGGCAGAGAATGAAAGTTCGCGCAAAAAGCTGCTGGCCGTGGGGGCCGACAATGTGGTGATTCCATCCCACCTGGGCGGCATGAACATGGCCAATATCGTGGCCCACCCGGAAACCCTGCACTTCTTTGAACACCTGCACCACCGCTACCCGAATCAGTTCCGCGCACAGGTGCATGTGCTGGACGAACGCTGGGAAGGCCTGCCGCTGGAGCGCTTCCTGAAAGAGGGCTTCGATGGCAAGGCCATGGTGATTGCACTGGAACGCAGCCCGGGCGAGGTGGAATTCTCGCCCGGCCCGGAAATCATCATGCACAGCGGGGAATCATTGCTGCTGATCAGCACGCAGAACCCGGCCAGCTAAGCGCGCAGCGCTGGGTTCAGTGCGTGCCGTTGGCTGCGGCAGCGGCCTCACGCGCAGCAGCCGCTGTACGGTCCTGGGTAATGCCGGAATACAGCCACTGGCGGAAATGGTTCAGCGTCATCGGCTTGCCGAAATAAAAACCCTGCAACAACTGGAAACCCTTTACCGACAGGTAGTTCTGCTGCCCCTGGGTTTCCACGCCCTTCACGATCACCTGCACACCCAGCTGGCGCGAGGTGAGCAGCAAGCCATCCAGGATATTGGCCTTGAAACTGTCCTTGCCCAGGGCCGAGACATAGCCCTTTTCCACTTTCAGGTAATCAAAACCCCAGCGCCGCAGGTAATTGCGGTCGGCATGCCCCAGGCCAAAATCATCCAGCGCCAGCTTAACCCCCAACTGGCGCAAGTCCTGCACCACTCGGTGTGTGACCTGATGCTCGGGCAAGGGAAAGCGCTCGGAAACCTCCAGCACCAGGACGGCCTTCTTCTCGCGCAATACCGCCAGCAGTAGTTTGCAGTCTTCCACCAGGTCCGGCATGCCAAGGTGCTCGGCGGCAATATTCACCCCCACCATGAAACCCGGCGGCAGCGCCACCGGCTTGAGCTCCTTGCAGACCCGGCGTAGCAGGTAACGCGTCAGCGGCACGATCATGCCGGCATCTTCCGCCGCCGGGATGAACAGATCGGACCGCACCGCCCCTTGCACCGGATGCCGCCAGCGCGCCAGTACTTCCACGCCGACACATTCACCCAGCTCGGCAGTGACAATGGGCTGGTAGTGGGTAAAGAATTCGCGATTGCGTATGCCCTGGGCAATCTCCCAGGAACTGGTGTTGCGTGCCAGCTTGCGCCGCATCAGCGCCCAACCGAGCGCCCCCCCGGCAGCCAGCGCCAGCAGCATGGTATCCAGCCGGTGCAGCAAGGAGCGCTGCAACACCGTGCCCCAGCCTTCCTGCACCACCACATCCAGCGCGCCACCGGACAGGCTTTGCCGCTGCAGCAGGCCGCTATCCGGCACTGCGCCCACCTCGGCCACGCCATCTGCCAGGCTCAGGTATTGCGTACCCCACACCAGCCCCACCTGCACTCCGCGGGTCCGGGTTTGCAGTTGCTCCAGCAGCGGCACGGCGTTCAATTCCAGCACACTGTGACCATTGGCATGATGTGTCAGCACCAGGTCGTAGCCGCCACCCGGCACCTGTTGCAGCGACAGTGGCTGGGCTGGTACTGCCTCGGTACGGGATGGATTCGCGCTGCAACGGCGCCCATCCGCCCATTCACGCATGGCATGGCGGGCATGCGGCACGGATTGCACAATGGCCGCCAGCCCTGCCGACGCTGCCATGCAGCCTGCTTCTGCAGGAATGCCATCCATGCGCGTCAGCGCCATTTCTCCTTGCGTCAGCTGCAATTCCAGCTGGCGTGCCACGGATTCGGCCCGCCACTGCAGCTCGGATTTTTCCTGCACGATGGTTGCCAGCAATGCCAGCAGCCAGCCCGACAACAGGCACAGCGATACCGCGACGGTGTAAATCACCGCCGGTCTGGCAGACAAAACATGGCGCGACCACCACACACTCACCCGCTTAAGCATTCAATTAATCCAGTCACCATACTGTTTACGCCCGGGCAAGCAGCACAAATACCTGCCGTGCCGTTGCTCTGCTTAATAGTCATCATAGCTGCTAATCCCCCTAACCCAAGGCAGGAAGGCGGCAAGGATACCCGCGGAAGCCATGCCGGGAAAGCCTGTTTTACCTGTATGGATGGCCGGCAAATAATGACAAACGCAAAGCGCAGTGTAACGCAGTAAAGAAGGCCTGTAGTGCATCTCGTACAATTCGCGCGCCAGATCATCTGCTCACACAGTCAGCACCGACAGGCCAGAATGCAAAAACCCGGCAGCGCCGGGTTCGGGATGATGTGGTCGGCCAGATCAGCCGTAGTGACAAACGTAGTGCAGGGTTTCCAGCACTTCAATCTGGAAAGAGCTGTCAGCCGGCACATTGAAGCTTTGACCGCCTTCGTAGCTGATGGCCTCGTTGCTCCCTGCCAGCGTAATGCGGCACTTGCCTTCCAGCAGTTCCATGATTTCCGGCGCAGCGGTATTGAACAGCAGCTTGGAGGGCAGAATCACCCCGACCGACTTGCTGGTGCCATCTGCCAGCGTGATACTGTGGCTGACACACTTGCCATCAAAGTAAACATTGGCGCGCTTGGCGACGCTGACGTTTTCAAACTGATCCATGATCATCCTTTGTGTGTGTTTTTGTTATCAACAATAAATTGATCGGCTAGGATACCGGATTCCTGTCTGGCGGCAAGATGCAAACCGCCAACTTTACACTTACCGAGCCAACCGATCCGGAGTGGACACTCATGAGCATTCTCCAGCGCGGCGGCATGCTGCTGGCAGCCATCATGCTAAGCGCCTGCACCACCATGGCAGACCGCCTGCAAGGCAGCATTACACCGCCTCCCGGCTATGGCTACATCATTGTTTCCCTTACAGCCAAAGCTTTCGACCAGGATTCGGCCAATGTCGGCCTGCATATTCTGGACAGCAAGGGCGACATGGTGGCCAATGGCCGGGCCAGCATGAATACCGATACGGTTTTTGGTGAGGAAGGCATGAGCCCGGTGGATGGCAAGCTGCTGTTGCTTGCCCTCATCCCTGGTCACTACCAGGCGTCCGACGCCTGGGGTAACTGGATAGAGGAATCCGGCTGGGGCAGTCAGTGGCGCTCGGTCACCCTGCCCATCCATGCCGGCTTTGACGTCACGGCAGGAAGCAGCACCTATCTGGGAGAAGTGTTTCTGGACCTGTCGATGCGGCCGGAACTCCGGCTGAGCAATCAGCAAAAACGTGACTTCGGCCACATGCGTCGGGTATGGAAGGTAAACAATCTGTCCGACATCCAGATCAAGCCGCTGCAAAAAGACTCCGCCTTGCCGGCAGCGTCGGCTGCCAGCCATTGACTACCCCAAACGTGAGGTCCACAAGCGGGTGAGATAGGCCGGTTTCACCGCGGCGGTGGCAGCGGCCACCGGCTCCACCACCCGATAGGCGGGCTGGCGGCTGTCGCGCAGCAGCACATCAGCGTAAGGAGGGCCATCCACCTTGCGCAATGCCGCCACACGGGGCTGGTTTGCCTTTTCCCCGCTATGGGTCACCACACCGATTTCATGGCTGGCCAGCCGGACAAAACTGCCCGGCGGATAAATCCCCATTTCCTTGATCAGCAAGGACACCAGCGCCGGCGGAAACTGCCCCAGCTCGCCGCGAAACAGGCTGGCCATCACCTGGGACGGCAACAGCGCGGCATCGCTGTAAAACTGCTCGCACAGCAAGTCCACCAGCCCCAGCAAACGGGCATCCGGGTGGATTTCATCCGCATGCAAACCGGCCGGATAACCCTGCCCGTCGTCCTGCTCGTGATGGGTTTGCACCAGCAGGTGCCAATGCTCATCCGTCACCCCCGCTTCGCGCAAAATGGCAGAACCCAATACCGGGTGGGCCACCATTTCCTCCTGCTGCGGCAAGCTCATGGGCTGACGCTGGCTGGCCAGCTGGCTCAGCAACTGGCTGATTGCCACATTCATTGACAGGCCGGCACCTACCAGGCTTTTCAGCCTTGCCGGCTCCATGCCCTGCCGACGCCCCAGCAGGGCCAACAAGGTCGCCACCCGGAAGCTGTGCGACTTGACCGGCAGCAGAAACAGTGACGCCAGCATGCCATCGCGAAAACGCTGGGTCAGCTGTATCAGCTCTTCAGCCATGTCCTCCAGCCTGCCGGCGAGCCCCGGCACGGCCAAGCCGTGCAACAGCACCGCTTCCAGCCGTCCGGCCATGAACCCCGCCTCCACCAGCGGGTTTTTCGGGCTGCTGGCCGCTGCTTCGCGTTCACGCTGGGCAGCGCGGTCCAGCCGCTCCCGCTCCAGGCGCACCGCAACTTCTTCCACATCGCCATGCGCCACGTCCATCAGCCGTTCGCGCTGCTCGGGGGTCAGGACGTAATGACCCTTCTTCAGCAGCAAAAAGCCGTTCTTGGCATAAACATCTACCGGGACTTGCTCACCCACACGCAAAAAACGGCCGGGCAGCTTGATTCTGGAAGGAGGCTGGGACATGGTGATGACTGGAAACACGAATCTGGACTACAGTTTAGTCAAATAGCCGCCGACACGCCGACAATGCGCACGCCAAAGCAACTGGAGAGCGGCATTGTCGCCAAGCCCGTCACAAACCTCAAGCCCCTGGCGTCACCATGGCGCCCCACACCGGAGGCAGCATCCCATGCATCGCTTTGACCCACCGCGTCGCAACTTTCTCAAAGAAGCACTGGCAACCGGTTTTGCCCTGGCCGTACAGCCCATATCCGCCACCAGCATCATTACCGACAGCCACGACCTGGATACCGGTCTGGCCGGCATTGCACTGGATGACGGCATACTGCCTGCCTATTTTGCCAAGCCACGTGTACAGTCAGGCAAGCTGCCGGTGATGCTGGTGGTACAGGAAATATTTGGTGTGCACGAGCATATTCGCGATATCTGCCGCCGCCTGGCCAAACTGGGTTATCTGGCCATTGCGCCGGAGCTTTACTTCCGCCAGGGCAATCCGGCCGAAGCCAGCGACATCCCCACCATCATCAATACCATTGTCAGCAAGGTGCCAGACAGCCAGGTGATGCAGGATCTGGATGCCACACTCGCCTGGGCAAACCTGCACGGGGGCGATGCCAAACATGCAGCCATCACCGGATTTTGCTGGGGCGGACGCATTACCTGGCTATACGCCAGCCATAACCCGGACCTGAAAGCCGGAATTGCCTGGTATGGCAAGCTGGTGGGAGAGCACAGCCCGCTGACACCCAGTCAGCCGGTGGATATTGCCGCGACATTGAAGGTACCGGTACTCGGACTGTACGGCGGCAAGGATGGCAGCATTCCGCAGGACAGCGTCAACAGCATGCGCCAGGCACTGGGCCAGGGGCAAAGTCACTCGGAAATCGTGGTGTACCCGGATGCCGGACATGCCTTCAATGCCGATTACCGGCCGTCCTACAATGCCAGTGCCGCGCAGGACGGCTGGCAGCGCATGCTGGGCTGGCTGGCCAGTCACGACATGAAGGCGCGTTGAACACGCTTATTGGGCAGCCTGCTCCAGCATGCGGCGCACTACCTGATTGAAGGGGTCAAGCCAGGCCCGCTCGAACTGATCGTCCGCCGCGTTCAGTTCGGCGGCGGCACGCAGCATGGAACGGCGCTGACCGCGGTGGGCGTGCTTGAGCATCACCGCTTCGAATGCATCCACCAAGGCCAGAATGCGTGCCCCCTGGCAGATTTCCCCCGCGACAAGGCCATAAGGGTAGCCTTCGCCATCCGGCGTTTCATGGTGCTGCATCACCATCAGTGCGGCCTCCTCCCATCCCGGCATACGGCCCAACAGGCCAGCCACCCAGGCCGGGTGCAACACCATCAGCCGCCGCTCGTCGTCGCTGATGCTGCCGGTTTTCAGCCACAGTGCTTCGGGCAGGAACATCATGCCTACATCGTGCATGTAGATGGCCGCTTCCAGTTGCTCGGCATCCACCCAGTTGCCCGCCTGTCGATTCACCTCCAGCGCCAGTCTGAGATTACGCTCGGTCCGGCCGACGAATTCCGGCATGCGCTGCTCCAGCTGCAAGGCCAGGGTACGAAACAGCAGCATGTCCTGCTGCCGCGTCAATACCTTGCTGGCACCGGATGTACTAGCCGCAGGGGCCTCGCTTTTGCCCTGTGCGCCCACCATCGCCGCCACCAGGCGCGCGCAGCTGGCCGTGACGGAAGGCGCTGGTAAGGTTTCCAGCGAACGCAAGGCTTCCAGCAGGGTTTGCATCTGCACACGGTCCACCTGTCGCGCACTGGCGATCTGCCCCATCACCAGTTCCAGCCGGTCCAGCACCAGCAATAACACATCGCCCATCACTTCCTGATACACCAGCTCGCCGCTACGCAAACGCGCCAGCAGCCCCTCCAGCGCGTGAGCATAGGGCACGACAAACATCACCCGGCACAAACCGGCATCCCCCTTGATGGTGTGCATCAGTCGGAACAAATCACCTATCAGCGTGGCCGACTGCGGATTCTGCCCCAACTGGGTGGCCAGGCTTTCAATCTGGGGGGCATAGTCGGACAACACATCGCGGAAATCCTGAAAGCCTTCCGGGTCCTCCCGCACAAATTCCAATTGCGCTTCATCACTCATGACGTGCTCGCTGTATGGCCTGATGTCATTGCACTATAAATCATTCATTTGCAGGAAGTACCTGCAAATCCTTGCCCCCGGGCAAACCTGGCGGCGTATCATGAGCCCTTTCCCAAACCAACACGAAGCCCCTGCCGTGACTACCCCGTTCAGCGTTTTACAAAAACAGATCGACTTCATTCTGGAAATCGACAAGCTCAAATCGGTCTTGCGCAAGACCAAGCCGGTGGGGCTGGATCGCTATGAAAACTCTGCCGAACACAGCTGGCAGGTTGCCTTGCTCGCGCTCACCATGGCGGAACACGCACCGGTGAAGCTGGACCTGGACAAGGTCATCCGCATGTTGCTGATCCACGACCTGGGCGAAATCGATACCGGTGATGTGATTGTCTACGCCGCCACCGACAATGCCGAGCGCGAAGCCGAAGAACTGGCAGCCATGCGACGTATCTGCGGCTTGCTGCCAGAACAGCAGGCTGCCGGGCTGGTGGAGCTGTGGCAGGAGTTCGAGGCGCGCCAGAGTGCCGAAGCCCGCTTTGCCCGGGCAATGGACCGGCTGATGCCCATCCTGCTCAACCTGAACCGTCAAGGCCAGAGCTGGCGTGAAAACGGGGTCAGCAAGCAACAAGTGGTATCCATGGCAGCCAGCAAGGTCAGCGATGGCTGCCCGCTGGCCGGCGAATGGCTGTTGCAGGCACTGGACCGGGCAGAAGCGCAAGGGTTTTTCGGCGCCTGAGACAGTACCACGCCAAGGAAAACCATTTTCAAAACAATGTCTTTGGCATGACCGTCTTGCAGTACAGGGGCAGAACCTGCAGAAAATGCTTGCCAACCCGCACAACAATGGGCAGTATGCCTGCCTGCAGGATGCTCAAGTTGTGGATGTGTAGTTGTCGTAGTGGCATTAAGTCCGTACCTCAGTCGCCATTTCCCTTGAACTTCATGCGTTTTATCAACTTGCTCGTTTTGAGGATAAACAAAATGGCAACCGGTACCGTTAAGTGGTTCAACGACTCCAAAGGTTTTGGCTTCATCACTCCGGATGAAGGTGGCGATGACGTATTCGCTCACTTCTCCCAGATCAATGCCAAAGGCTTCCGCACCCTGGCCGAAAACCAGCGCGTAAGCTTCGACATCGTCGATGGCCCGAAAGGCAAACAAGCCTCCAACATCCAGCCGCTGTAATCTTTTTTAAAGATTACCCG
This sequence comes from Aquitalea sp. ASV11, assembly GCF_016429185.1. Lineage (NCBI taxonomy): Bacteria > Pseudomonadati > Pseudomonadota > Betaproteobacteria > Neisseriales > Chromobacteriaceae > Aquitalea > Aquitalea sp. ASV11. The sequence continues at coordinate 181 of NZ_JAELUD010000050.1, read as the reverse complement.
CTGATAAAAACCCGGACTCGTCCGGGTTTTTTTGCTTTTGCGGCAGCCTGCCGCCTCCATACCCTTTGCCCTGCGGAATCAGCACCATGCAAACGCCAAGCCACGAAGAAGCCATTGCCAGCACCCGCCTATGGCTGGAAAAAGCCGTCATCGGCCTGAATCTCTGTCCTTTTGCCAAATC